>DYRD01000001.1:43242-55016 GCA_020718905.1 Syntrophus aciditrophicus
CCTCGGCGATTTCGGTAGTTAACTTCATGGTCTCCGTTTTTCCCCGCACATCCGTAGTGTGGACGTCGTTCACGAAAAATACAAAGGCGATCTGCCGTCCTTGGGCGGTGAGCATGTATCCGGCCAGTGATTTGCTGCTGACGATGGCGCTGTCGTGGAGAAGATCAACAAGGTTCAGGGTACCTGTTTTTCCAAGTATTTTCCCCTGGGACGGGCTTGCCTTTCCTGTCCCGGCGAGGGTGCCGTCGACGCCGAGCAGGGGGAGGGCGTTTCGGAAAATCAGATAATCCCGGTGCTTGGTCATGTAGTTCAGTAGTTGCACTACCGACCCCGGGGTGACCAGATTGGCGTGGGACAGGCCGGAGCCGTCGGCGAGGGAAATGCTGCCGGGGTCGGTTACGACCTGGGCGAGAAACCTGTTCTGGAGGAGCATGGCGTCTTCAAACGAGGTCTTGCCTTCGGGGAGAGCAAGGAGGTGGGGGAGAATTTCGGAGCCGGGGTTATGGCTGATCTTGAGAATCATCCGGATATATTCGGAAAGGGGCGGCGACACAAGTTCGCCGACCTTAACCAGGCGCCGGTAATCTTCCCGGGGAGGAAGGCGGTCGGAGGGATTTTTGGTGCTTGCCGATGCCTTCACCTTGATGCCCTGCTTACGAAGGGCCTCGGTCAGGAGGCCGCGTCGGTGATGGCGACCTTCCGTACGATGGCGCCGCTGCCTGCGGGAATTTGGCCGACTGCCGCATATTTGCCGCAACCGTCGGGTGAGTGTATATCTAAGTGTATATCTATTTGTGCCGGTTGGTCCTTCGCCACGGTCCGGATAGAGGAGACGACCTGAAGCGCCGGCGACTTGGGATGCCAGTTTACCGCGGCCGGAACGCCGTTGCGGGTGGGGCTGACTACAACGTCGAAGAGATTATCGTTAATCATTACGGGAGACCGGATAAAGAGGGTTGTGCCGGGATTGATGATGCTGTGAACGCGGCTGGTCTTGAAAAGACGGTCGTCGATCACGACCTCCCCCTGCACGGCCCTGATGCCGGACCGTAGCGCCTGGACGGCGAGCTGGTTAATCCCCGCCCGGAAATCCTGGGCGGGGATATTTACCCGTTTCCCCGACTTGCCGTCGCCAATGGTCTGATCGATGCCGGTATAGGCGATCCGCCCATCCGGCAGGACCCGGCCCCCCATGGTGATATCGCCGCTGGCTACGAGGATCAGATTTCCCCGGAGATTTCCCCGCTCCTGTAAAGAGGCGTGCGAAAACGGTAATCGGGACCAAGGCGATCCAGGGCGGCGGCGGCCGTGAAGAGCTTGGTAACCGAGGCCGGGCCGAAGAGCTGGTCGGCGTTGTAGGCGTACAGGGTCTCCCCCGTCCGGATATCTTGCGCCATAATTCCCCAGCGGCCATAGCGGTAACGGGGGCCCTCGATGATGGCCCGGACCGCGCGGGGGAGGCTTGCCGCGGCCGCCGCCAGGAGCGGGGCGGCCAAGACAATAATGAAAACGAGGACAAGGCCCAGGTCGGTCGGGAGATTATGATTGTTTCGGGATAATCTTTTCGGCATGGTTTTCTGCGATCAGTTCTTTCAAAAGCTTTCTCAGCATGGCCGCCGTTTCGCCATTGCCGGTGACGGCGCCGGACTGGAAGTAGCGGATGATCCCCCGCTTGTCAAGGATCAGCAGGTTGGTATCGTCGCCTTTCATCCCGTAGGCGGCCCCCATCTTGCCGTCCCAGTCGCCATAAACGGTCATGCCGACGCGCTGTGAATTCTCGATCAGCCTGCCCTTCCAGATGCCCTGCCAAGGCCAGGCGGCGCTCTCGCAGTTGATGATGGGTATGCGCAGGATCATCTGCTGGTCTTCCTTCTTTTGCTCGTCGTAATAGGCGTTCAGAATCGTTTTCAAGGGCCTGCTTTTAGCGAGGACATCCTTGGATTCGTAGAAAAGAACAACTACCTTGCCGTCGCCGGCTTCAACCAGAAAAGGCGGCGCTTCCTTGCCGATCAGGGGAGACGCCGCCGCCGGCGGCACTGAACAAATTGCCAGCGAGAGGACAACGGTTAAAACGGCAAGGACAGTTTTTTTCAAAGATGACATGATGAAAAGGTAGCTGATGATAATGAAAACGGGCACGATGATGAAGGGCAGCTTTGTGCTGATCATCTGAGGATGAAAATCTGCTATGATTTTTGCCAGAACGTCCATATTTATATTGCTGAATGTTTTTATGAATACTTTTTGCGTAAATTTACTATGATGTCAATGGCAATTCCGCAGGGGCGAAAAAATCCTTGAAGATAGAGGTTTTTACTGACATACTGACGGCATGGTCAATCATGAAATTGCCTTCAACGCTCTCCTCCTTGCTTTTTTAGGTGTTTTTGCCCTTAGCGCCCTGATCCGCTGGTGCCTGGGAGAGATCAATATCCGCCATGTGCAGCGCCACAGGCATACCCTTCCGGACGTCTTCAGGGGAGAAATCGATGGGGAGACCCTGGGGAAGATGAGCGACTACACCGTCGAATCGTCGCGATTCAGTCGCTGGGAGTCTCTCTTTGAAGACGCCCTGACCCTCGCCATCATCCTGACGGGCCTGCTTTCCTGGCTGGCAGCGGTCATCTGGTCTTTCGGCCTGTCATTCATACCGTCGGGCCTCCTCTTTCTGGGCGGCCTGACCCTCATGAGCTCGATCGCCGGGTTGCCTCTCAATTATTATCAAACCTTTGTCATCGAAAAGAAATATGGTTTCACCACGATCTCCCTGGGCCTATGGCTGGCGGATCTCCTCAAAAGCCTCGTTATTTCTCTCATTCTCCTGGGATCGTTGCTCACGGCGCTGCTGGCCCTGATGGATTACAGCCCCCGGCGCTGGTGGTTCCTGGTATGGCTGGTCTTTGCTTTTTTTCAGCTCCTGATGCTCTATCTGTATCCCGTCGTTATCGCCCCCCTCTTCAACAAGTACGAAAAGATCGAGGATGAAGAGCTCCGCGAGGCGATCGTAAATCTCATGGCCCGGGTAGGCCTCAAGACGGAAGGGGTCTACCAGATGGACGCCGGCAAGAGGAGCCGCCACGCCAACGCCTATTTTACGGGCCTTGGCAAGACCAAGCGCATCGTTCTTTACGATACCCTCCTGTCTTCTCACACTTCCGAGGAAATCCTCTCCGTCCTTGCCCATGAGATCGGGCACTGGCAAAAAAGGCACATCCTCAAGCAATTGATATTCATGGAGGCGGCGTCTTTGATAATTTTTTATCTCATTTTCCGTTTTGTGGACTGGCCGTATCTATATCAGACCTTCGGCTTTTCCCAAAGCCTGCCCTATGCCGGTCTGTTTCTCGCGACTGCCCTCCTGGGGCCCATGAGCGTTTTCCTGACCCCCATGGGGACGGTGATCATGAGGCGATTTGAACGGGAAGCCGACGAATTTGCCTATGGCCTGACGGGGACCGTGGTGCCGCTGTGTAACGCCTTAAAAAGGCTTGCAAAAGACAATCTGAGCAACCTCCATCCCCATCCTCTTTATGCCTGGTTTTACTACTCCCATCCTCCCTTGACGGAGCGGATTGCCTATCTTCAAGATATGGAAAGGCTAAATTCTCCTTGATTTTCATAACAAGATAAATATATTTAAAAAAATATTGTCAGGAGTTTTGCGGATGCCGATTTACGAATTTTATTGCCATAAATGTAACACCGTCTATAATTTTTTCTCAAAAACCGTGAATACGGATAAAGTCCCCAACTGCCCTAAGTGTTTAAGGATCAAGCTGAAACGACAGATGTCCGTCTTTGCCAAGATCAAGCACGGTGGGGAAGAGGGAGCCGAGGAAGCCGGAATGCCCCCCATCGACGAGGCGGCGATGGAGAAGGCCATGGCCATGCTGGCCAGTGAGGCGGATCGCGTCAATGAAGATGATCCCCGGCAAGCGGCCAATCTCATGCGGAAACTTACGGAAGCCACGGGGATGAACCTCGGTCCGGCCATGGAAGAGGCGCTTCAGCGCATGGAAAAGGGAGAGGACCCCGAGCAGATCGAGGCGGAAATGGGGGATCTCCTGGAAGGGGAAGAACCCTTCCTATGCGATGGATCCAAAGGGAAAAAAGGTCCGGGCAAGGCAAGGCCCAGGGTAGATGAGACCCTGTACGATCTGTAATGAGCTCCCGGCGCCGCGTGACATCACGCTGATGAAAGGGTCCTGGGCATATTAACGCAAGGAGAGAGGTTGTTCATGCTCGTCCATTTCTGGGGAACCCGGGGGTCTCTGCCTGCATCCTTGAATGCGGAAAAGGTTAGACAAAAGATTATCAACGCCCTCAAGGTTGCCCAGGGAAAAATCTTCGCAAATGACAGTGCCCTGGAGAGATTTCTAGATCGGGAACTTCCCTTCGCTGTCCGGGGCACCTATGGCGGCAACAGTTCCTGCGTCGAGATCCGTGGCGGGGATGAATATATCCTGTGCGACGCCGGTACGGGGCTGCGTGATTTCGGGCAGTCGGCAGCCGGCACGCGGGGCGTCTATAATATTTTTCTCTCTCACCTCCACTGGGATCATATCCAGGGATTTCCCTTTTTTACGCCTGCCTACACGCCCGGCAACCGGATCAATATCTACAGCTATGATCCCGGCATGGAGCAGGCCCTTGTCGCCCAGCAGGGCCCGCCCTTTTTCCCTGTGCCCTTTCACGCCATGGGGGCGGAGATTGCCTTCCATCCCCTGGAGCAGGATACGGTCTATCAAATCGCCGGCTGCAAGGTGCGGGGAATGAGGCAGCAGCATCCCGGCGGCTCTTACGGCTACCGTTTTGAGAAAGACGGGCGGAGTGTCATTTATTCCACCGATTCAGAACACAAAAGGGATGCGGAAAACCCCGTTGATGCATATCTGGATTTTATCAGAGAAACGGATCTCCTCATTTTCGATGCCCAGTATACCCTCTTCGACGCCATTGGCGACAAGGAAAACTGGGGCCATTCAAACAATATCCTCGCTGTGGAACTGGCCGTTGAAGGCATGGTCAAACATCTCTGTCTTTTCCATCACGAGCATACCTATGACGACGACATTTTCGATGAACTCCTTGAGGACACGCGTACCTATCTGAAGATACTCTCCGAGGAGAGTACTCTTGAAATTACAATGGCTTATGATGGTCTGGAGATTAAAATCTGAGTAAATAAATTAAGGGGGTTGTAAATGGCACAACACAAAAAACACGAACGGAAGAGAGAAATCGACCGCCGCAGAAAGAGCCTGAAAGAGCGTAACCGGGCAAGGGCGAAAGAGGAACGCGCTGTTACCGGCGACGTGAAAAAGGCAAAATAGTCAATTCCGGCATGGGGTTGTGAGATCCTGCGCGGGGGCTGACCCGGTGGCGGCGGTTGCCCCTCCTCGCGCCTCGCATCCCGGAACCCGCGACTGTCAAGGCTGTTTGCCACTCCGGCGGCCTGTCTTGCTCGGGGTAGTTCCTGCCCTTGTTTTTGCTAAAGTTAAGCCGTATGAAAACCTTGAACATCTATGGACCGGGCGGCCCTTACGGCCCCATGAGCGAGTGCGCGGCACAATTTGCCGGGATGAATGCCATCAGGGTGGTGATTACGAAAGGGACTCCGGAGCAATGGATTGAGGGGGCGAGAAATGACGCCGATATGATCTATGGCGGTGCCGAGTACATGCTGGATGAGTTTATCGTCCAGTATCCGGGAATTGTTGATCCGGGGCATCGCATTTTTCGCCGGTGGGGCTGGCAATAGATTTCGGGGTCATCCCAAGCTTTTTAGTTCTTCCGGGTCGTCGATGAGGAAGTCCGGCTGTGCCGCCGCCAGCAGCTCCCGGGAATGCCATCCCCAGGTAACGGCGGATGTCCTGAAAACAGCCGTTGTAGCGAAAGCGGGCCAGGATCTTCCGGATGGCCTGGGATGAACTCGAGGAGACGATAGCGAGGATGTTGTGGCGGCAAAGCTCCTCCAGGACGGGTAATACGGCGGAAAAGGGCTTCACGTCCTGGTAATAGTCAACGCTTTGCGCGTATTCCGTCAGGGCTCCGGCAAAGGCGTCCAGATCGACCCCTTCTCTTGCCATGGCTGCGTAAAAGTTGTCTGCAAAGAGGGCGACGTATTCCTCCTGCGTTTTGATGATGGGAGTGCCGATCTTTTCCAGGCACCAGCTCACCGCACGATGATAGACATCCAGGGAGTCGACGAGAACCCCGTCGAAATCAAAGAGGAAAAGCTTTTTTGCCATACATGGTCTTTCTTGTCAGCTCGTCTTCATGGTCTTCAGGACCGAAGCAACGGTTTTTCCGAAGGGCGGATAGATCAGGCCCTGCTCGGTCACGAAGGCGGTAATATAGCGATGGGGGGTTACGTCGAAGGCGGGATTGTAGATATTGACTCCCCCGGGAGCCAGGATGATGCCCTGGTAACAGGTCACTTCTTCGGGGTCCCGTTCTTCGATGGGAATATCCCTGCCCGTTTTCATGGCGCCGTCAAAAGTAGCAAGAGGCGCCGCTATATAGAAGGGAATTTTGTGAGCCCTGGCGAGGACAGCGACGCTGTAAGTGCCGATCTTGTTGGCGGTATCTCCGTTGGCGGCGATCCGGTCGGCCCCGACGACAATCTTCTGAACCTTCCCCTGTTTCATCAGGAATCCCGCCATGTTGTCGGTGATCAACGTGACGGGAATCCCTTCCCGCAGCAGTTCCCATGCGGTCAACCGCGCCCCCTGGAGAACGGGTCGGGTCTCATCCGCATAGACGTGGATGCCCTTGCCCGCCTCCCAGGCCGCCCGGATGACGCCGAGGGCCGTTCCGTATCCCGCCGTTGCCAGGGCGCCGGCGTTGCAATGGGTGAGGATGTTGTCGCCGTCGGCAATGAGGGCCTCCCCGTAAGCGCCGATTTGCCTGTTAATAGCGATATCTTCCCCGCAGATCCGGACGGCCTCGGTAATGAGCGACTTTTTCAGGGAATTGAGCGCCTCCTGTCCATCTGTATCATGCCGTAACCGCAGTGCGGCAGATGCCTCCCGGAAGTGCTGCTGCATCCCTTCGATAGCCCAGAAAAGATTCCGGGCGGTGGGGCGGGTTTGGGAAAAGGTGGTGCAGACGATCTCGAAGTCGGCCTGCAAGGCGGTTAAAGAGGCAGTCTGACTATGCCGGACGCCCAAGGCGATTCCGAGGGCGGCGGCGACGCCGATGGCCGGGGCGCCGCGGATCGAAAGATCCTTGATGGCCGCCGCAACCTGCCGGTAGTCCCGGCTGATGACGTATGTCTCTTCGCCGGGCAAAAGACGCTGATCGATGAAGACGACGGCGTCATTGTCCCAGTAAACGGTTCTGATTGGATCAGTCATGGGAGCATCTTTTTCAGCAGGTCGTTGATCAGCTGGGGATTGGCCTTTCCCTGGGTGGCCTTCATTACCTGTCCGACGAAGAAACCGAAGAGTTTGTCCTTGCCTCCCCGGTACTGGGCAAGCTGGGTCGGATTTGCCGCCATGATCTCCGCGATTACCGCCGCCAGGGCGCCCGCGTCGGTGATCTGGACCAGGCCCTTCTCGGTGATGACCGTTTGGGGGGGCTTGCCCGTCCGGTACATCTCTTCGCTTACTTCCTTGGCCATCTTGCCGCTGATGGCGCCGTCCTCGATCAGGCGAATCATCTCGGCCAGGGACGCCGCCGGGATGGGACAGTCCCTGATATCCCGCTTGTCCTCCTTCAGGAAGCGCAGGATATCTCCCATGACCCAGTTGCTCGCTACCTTGGGCTGGCCGCAAAGACGGACGACCTCTTCATAATAGTCTGCCAGGGCCCGGCTGGCCGTCAGGACGCCGGCGTCGTAGGGCGGGATCTGGTAATCCCGGAGGAAACGCTCCCGCTTTTCCAGGGGCAGTTCGGGCATGGTCCCACGGATCTCTTCGATCCAGGCGTCGCTGATAACGATGGTTACCAGATCCGGATCGGGGAAGTAGCGGTAGTCATGGGCTTCTTCCTTGCCGCGCATGGAGATGGTGACGCCTTGGGCGTCATCCCAGAGGCGGGTTTCCTGGATCACTTCACCCCCCGCCTCGAGGACATACTGCTGTCTTTTGATCTCGTATTCCAGGGCCCGCTGGACATTACGGAAGGAGTTCATGTTTTTTAGTTCCGCCCGGGTGCCGAATTCCTCCTGTCCCCGGGGACGCAGGGAGACGTTGGCGTCGCACCGGAAGCTCCCTTCTTCCATGTTGCCGTCACAGATCTCCAGATAAACGAGGATTTCGTGGATCCGACGCAGGTAGGCGGCGGCCTCTTCGGCAGAGCGGATGTCGGGTTCGCTGACAATCTCGATCAGAGGCACTCCGGTCCGGTTCAGGTCCACATAGCTCGCCGGAAAGTGTTCGTCATGGATCAATTTTCCCGCGTCTTCTTCCATGTGGATCCGGGTGATGCCGATGCATTTCCTGTTTTCGTCCCCTTCGACCTCAATGCCCCCTGCTTCGGCCAGGGGGTAGGCGTACTGGGAAATCTGGTAGCCCTTGGGCAGATCGGGATAAAAGTAGTTTTTCCGGGCAAAGCTGTTCTCCCGGTTGATCCGGCAGTGCGTCGCCAGGGCCATTTTGATCGTAAATTCAACTACCTTGCGGTTGAGAATGGGGAGCACCCCGGGCATGCCGAGGCAGACCGGACAGGTGTGGGTATTGGGTCCCGCCCCGAACTGGGTTGAGCAACTGCAGAATATTTTTGAATCGGAGCGCAGTTGCGCATGGACTTCAAGTCCGATGACTGGTTCAAATTCCATTAAGTATCACGACTCCTTATTAAAAATTCATCTTGGCCTGCTTTTGCCGGGCCATGAGGGCGGCCATGCCGGCCGTCTTTTCATAGGCGGCGGCCGCCTGGATCAGGGTTCCCTCCTGAAAGTGACCGCCCAGAAACTGGAGGCCGATGGGCAGACCGTCTCCGGTGAACCCGCAGGGAATGGAAATCCCCGGAATGCCGGCCATGTTTGCCGATATTGTAAATATGTCGGACAGATACATCTGCATGGGATCATCCGTCTTCTCGCCGATGTGGAAAGCCGCCGTGGGAGAGGTGGGGGTGGCGATGAGATCGCATTTCTGGAAGGCCTCGTCAAAATCCCGGCGGATCAGGGCGCGCACCTGGGAGGCTTTTTTATAATAGGCGTCATAGTATCCCGAAGAAAGAACATATGTACCTATTATTATCCTTTTTTTTACTTCGTCGCCGAATCCGGCGGAGCGGGATCGTTTGTACATGTCGAGGAGGTCCCGTCCTTCCTCGGAGCGGAATCCGTATTTGACGCCGTCGTAGCGGGCGAGGTTGGAGCTGGCCTCGGCGGGGGCCACGATATAGTAGACGGCCAGGCAGTATTCCGTATGGGGCAGGGAGATATCGACGCATTTTGCCCCGGCCTTCTCGAGGGTGCCGATGGCCTGTCGCACCGAGGTCAGGATTTCTGGATCGATCCCGGCAATGAAGTATTCCCTGGGAATGCCTATCCGCAGCCCGGCGATGCCCCGGGAAAGAAAAGACCGGTAGTCGGGGACTTCCAGGTTGACGGAAGTAGATTCCCGGGGGTCGTAACCGGCAATGACGTTCATGAGGATGGCGCAGTCCTCGACATCCTTGGTAAAGGGACCGATCTGGTCGAGGGACGAAGCAAAGGCCACGAGTCCGAAACGGGATACCCGGCCGTATGTTGGCTTTAACCCCACTACTCCGCAGAGGGCTGCGGGCTGGCGGATGGAGCCGCCCGTGTCGGAACCGAGGGCGGCAATGCATTCGTCGGCGGCGACGGCGGCGGCGGAGCCACCGCTGGAACCACCAGGGATACGGGTGAGATCCCAGGGGTTGCGCGTATCGCCGAAATAGGAAGTCTCCGTGGAGGAGCCCATGGCGAATTCATCCATGTTTGCCTTGCCCGTAAAGACGGCCCCGGCGTCCCGGAGCTTTGCCACTACCGTGGCGTCATAAGGGGGGACGAAATTATGGAGGATGCGGGAGCCGCAGGTAGTGGTGAACCCCTGGACGCAATAGATGTCTTTCAGGGCGATGGGGATGCCCGTCAAGGCGCGGATATCGCCGCTGCGGATCGCCGCGTCGGCGGCTGCGGCCTGGGCCTGGGCCGATTCTCTCATGAGGGTGATGTAGGCGTGGACCTTGTCCTCCACCCGGTCGATCCTTTGATAGACGGAGGCGAGAATCTCCGCAGCCGTGACTTCTCCCGCCCGCAGTTTCTCTTGCAGTTCATGAATGGTTAAGGAATAGAGCTCCATAATACCTCTTTAAATTATTCGATCACTTTGGGAACCCGGAAGAATTCGCCCCGGGGGTCCGGGGCGTTGGCCAGGGATTGCTCATTGGAAAGAGACGGTTTGACGGCGTCCTCTCGAAAGGCGTTATGGAGAACCGTCGCATGGGTCATGGGTTCGACCCCCGTCGTATCTACGGAATTAAGTTTTTCCATATAGAGGAGGATGTCGTTCAACTGGGAGGTGAATTTGTCCATCTCCTCCTCTCCGAATGTCAAACGCGCCAAATGGGCGACGTGGGCCACTTCCGCTCTTGTTATCTTCAAAATGCTGCCCTCCTTTTTATCTAAAATACCTGCCAGACGGGATTGATCTGCTCCATAACCCGCCTCACGATAACATCTTTTCCCTGATCGGCCTCGTATTCCATGCGGTCCAGTTCGTCTGCCGAAGTATGGGTGTCGTCCCGCATCTCCCGAAGCATCGCCTGGATCGATTCCGTCAGACCTTCAACATGATAGCCTCCTTCGAGGACGACGGCCAGACGTCCCCCGCAGCAGGCGGCGGCGATGTCCATAAGGATTCTGGTCATGCAGACATAACCCTTGGCGGTGACCAGCATATCTCCGAGGGGGTCCTGAAAATAGGAATCAAATCCTGCGGAAAGGAGGATAAGTTCGGGTTTGAACTTCAGGGCCACGGGCTGGAGGATGCTGCGGAAGGCCTTAACGTGCAGGGAGTCATCGGAGCGGGCCTTCAGCGGGACATTGATCGTGTATCCCAGCCCCGCGCCCTGACCGGTTTCGGACAGGACTCCCGAACCGGGATAGGCGGGATACTGGTGGGTCGAAAAATAAAGAACCTTTTTATCCCCGTAAAAAATACCCTGGGTGCCGTCGCCGTGATGGAGGTCCCAGTCGGCGATGAGGATGCGTTTGAGGTCATATTTCGCAAGGGCGTAACGGGCGCCGATAGCCACATTGTTGAACAGGCAGAAACCCGCCGCCTGATCCTTGCCGGCGTGGTGGCCCGGGGGGCGGACTAGGGCAAAGGCGTTATCCACCTCGCCGGTCATAACGCCGTCGATGGCACTGAGCATGCCGCCCACCGCGAGCTTTGCCGTATCATAAGAATCAGGCGTCGTCTGGGTGTCGGGGTCGAGGGAGAAGTTGCCTTTCCCGGCCGTGCTGGCGATGAGGCCGATATAGGACTGGCTGTGGACGAGACCGATTTCCTCGGGAGTGGCATAGCGGGGGGGTAGGGAAACAAATTTCTCCTCCATGTTCGGCCGCTCCAACATGGCATAAACGGCTGCGAGGCGCCGGGGGGATTCGGGATGATAAAACCCCTCGCCATGTTTCAAGTATCTGTCGCCGCAAACGATTCCCGTTCTAAGGGTCATAGGGTGATTCCTGGTTCGTACGGTAAGATCTTCGCATAACCGATTTCTCAAAGCGCCTCGGAAAGCGCCTCGGAAAGCGCCTCGGAAAGCGCCTCGGAAAGCGCCTCGGAAAGCGC
>DYRD01000001.1:55116-79037 GCA_020718905.1 Syntrophus aciditrophicus
AAGCGCCTCGGAAAGCGCCTCGGAAAGCGCCTCGGAAAGCGCCTCGGAAAGCGCCCCACGTCTACCATAAAACCCCCGGAAGTGCAAAAATATTTACCATTGACAAGTACTTCACAGACGCTATATATACTGACACTATGTTTGGTATCGGTCTGCCTGAACTGCTTGTGATTGCCGTCGTGGCCCTGTTGGTCGTCGGCCCGGATAAACTGCCGGGTCTGGCCAAATCCATGGGGAAGGGATTCCAGGAATTCCGGCGGGCAACGGATGACGTCACGGAATCCATCAAGGGCACCCTGAAGCCCGAGGATATCAAGAAAGACGTCAATGATTTTAAGGATTCCCTCCTTTACGGCAAGGAAGACGAGCAAGATAAAGACAAAGAAACAACCCCCAAAACCCAAGCCTGAAGATCCATCATTAATATATTTATTCCATGGACCGAGCAGAAGACGAAAAGCTACCTTTAACTATCCATCTTAAAGAATTGCGAACCCGCCTGATCAATATCCTGATCGGCATCGGCATTGGGTTTTGCGCCTGCTATTATTTCAAGGACTTGTTATTTAAGATCATTGCGCGACCCCTGGTGGCGGTTCTTCCGAAAGGAAGCCACATGATCTTTACCGGTCTGCCCGAGGCGTTCTTTATTTATATGAAGATCGCCTTTTTCGCCTCTCTGCTCATTACGAGCCCCTACACCCTCTACCAGATCTGGAAATTCGTTTCCCCGGGCCTCTATAACTCGGAAAAGAAGTATGTTGTTCCCTTTGTTTTGACCTCGAGCAGCCTCTTCATCGGCGGCGTCACCTTCGGATATTTCTTCGTCCTCCCGGCGGCCTTTGAATTTTTTGTCTCCTTTGCATCGGCATTTTTGAAGCCCATGGTCTCCTTCCGGGAGTATCTTTCCTTTACCATGAAGTTTCTCCTGGCCTTCGGCATCTCCTTTGAACTACCCGTGTTTATTTTCTTTTTGACAAAAGCAGGTATCCTCAACGTGCGCATCCTCACCAGCTATCGACGCTATGCCATTTTGATCATATTCATTGTCGCCGCCGTGCTTACCCCTTCCCCGGATGCCTTCAGCCAGATTCTCATGGCGATTCCCCTGATGATTCTCTACGAGATCAGCATCGTCATGGCCAGACGCGTCGAGAAAACAGCGAGGAAAAATAAGGAAGCCGCCGCCGTTGCGGCAAGGGAGGATGCTTAGCCCGATGGCCCGCAAAAGACGCCTCATGGGCAAATGGGGATTTGCCAGCATCCTTGCCGTCCTGATTGGTCTCGTTGTTGCCCTGATTCTGGCCGTGACGGGGTATCTCTGCTACTTCTCTCTTGGAGAGTTGCCCAGCGTCGACACCCTCAAGGACTACCGGCCGAGTATCGCAACCCGCCTTTATGCAGATAACAACGAGCTGATCGATGAATTTTTCCTGGAAGACCGGAAGATTATCAAGATCACCGATCTTCCCAAATACGTTGTCCAGGCCTTTGTCGCTGCGGAAGATTCCCGGTTTTTCGAGCATAAAGGGCTAGATTTCCAGGGCATTTCCAGGGCATTTTTCAAGAATCTCCAGGCTGGAAGAATCGTCCAGGGGGGCAGCACCATCACCCAGCAGGTGGCGAAGGCCCTCTACCTGTCCCCGGAAAAGAGATATATCCGGAAAATCAAAGAGGCGATTCTGGCTTATAAGATAGATCATTATCTGACCAAGGAGGAGATCCTCAATCTCTATCTGAACCATATCTATCTCGGCCATGGCACCTATGGTGTCGAGGCGGCTGCCCAGGGTTATTTCGGGAAAAGCGCCCGGTATCTGAGCCTGCCGGAGGCGGCCGTCCTGGCGGGGCTTCCCAAGGCCCCCAGCGCCTACTCCCCTTTCACCCATTTCGACAAGTCCCGTCAGCGGCAGGCCTATGTTCTCGAACGGATGGAGGAAGACGGCTATATCACGAAACAGGATCGGGAACGGGCTCTGAATACCCCGTTGCTCCTGCGTTCCGTCAAACCCAAGGAAAAGGTCGCCCCCTATTTCATTGAGCATATCCGGCGCTATATCATCGAGAAATACGGCAGCGACGTCCTCTACAAGGAAGGCCTGGAGGTCTACACGACCCTGAACATCGAGGCCCAGAAGGCGGCCCGCGGCGCCGTGGAGCGAGGATTGAGCGAACTGGAAGAACGTCAGGGATACGATCGAGGTCTTGTTCAGGGCGCGCTTATTGCGATGGATGTGAAAACCGGTGCCGTCAAGTCCCTCGTCGGGGGCCGGGAGTTTTCCAAAAGCGAGTTCAACCGGGCGACCCAGTCCCGTCGCCAGCCGGGGTCGGCTTTCAAACCCTTTATATATACGGCGGCTTTTGACAAGGGCCTGACCCCTTCGACACGATTTGTCGATGACCCGATTCAATTTCCCGATCCCTCCAAACCCGGCGGCGTCTGGCAGCCGAAGAACTTCGATGGTAAATTCAACGGTCCCACGACCCTGAGAAATTCCATCGTCCAATCCCGGAACATAATAACCATCAAGGTTCTCCAGGATATCGGCGTCGATTACGCCACCTCCTATGCCAATGTGATGGGAATCACCTCCCCCTTGGCACGGAATCTCTCCCTCGCTTTGGGCAGTTCCGGGGTAACCCTGCTGGAGATGGTGCGGGGATTCGGTGTCCTGGCCAATCAGGGTAAGCGGGTTACGCCATATTTTATCACGAAGATTGTTGACCGGACCGGCCATGTCTTCGAAGAGAATCAACCCAAGGTGGAACAGGTCATCGATTCCCGGATTGCTTTTATCTCTTGCTATATTATGCAGGATGTTGTAGAAGGCGGAACAGGGAAGCGGGTCAAAAGCATCGGCCGACCGGTGGCGGGAAAGACGGGAACGACGAACGATGTGAGGGACGCCTGGTTCATCGGTTATACGCCGTCCCTGATCACCGGGGTATGGGTAGGCTTCGACCAGGAGAGGGCCCTTGGTCATCAGGAAGTCGGGGGGCGGGCGGCAGCCCCGATCTGGTTGTATTTTATGTCCCAGGCCCTTTCCCGGACGCCGATCGAGACCTTCCCCGTGCCGGAAGGGATCGTCTTTGTCAAAGTTAACCCGAAGACGGGTTTCCCCAGTTCCGGACCAGGAACCATCTATGAGAGCTTCCTAGAGGGAACCACACCTCCCGGCGCTGTCCCCGTTGACGCCGAGCAGGTAAAACCTGGCGAAATGATACCGCAAGAAGGGGCGGAATAAGGTAAAAATAATACTTAAAGGAGGTTACCTGACGATGAGAACATGGCAAAAAATGGTTGCTGGTGTCAGCGGCGCGATGATTCTGGCCGTAGCTTTCTCGCTGGCTGCTTTCGCAGGAGGACCGCCGCTGCAGTAAAATCCCTGCGGTTCTTGGCCGAAGGACGACAATGTCATCATGTCGAAAACTCATCCTGACGTGGGCGGCAAGACGGCAGGGAGATGGTGGAAATGCACTGACTGTCATGAAAACTTTTGATGAAACAGCTTCAGTATCATGGTCAGAGGGCATGGCCCGCGAAGATGAGCAGATAGATCCTATATCACGAAAGAGACAATCTTTTTGAGTTATAGGATCTTCTTTTTCAACCTCCTGCCAAGCGGCGAACCGCTGCCTCCAGAGCCGTCGTTAACTGCTGGATGTCGTTCGTGTGCCCCGGAGTATGGGAGAAAAGGGCGTCGATCGTAGCCATTTCATCCCGGATATAATTGGCCGCCTGCTTTCGCATCTCTGCGCTGGCCCTGTTGATCCGCTTTTCCCACTGGGCGGCGAGGCGGGGGGTGACTGGTTGCCGGGGTTTTTGGTCTCAGAGGTGTATTACGATATCCAGGATCTGTCCGGACGCTGTTTGGATCAGCTGAACATGCTGGGCCATTGCTTCCATAAAAAACCCCTCCAGGTTGGCCTCCTGCAGGAGTTCTAGCTTCCCGTTACTACTCTTCCGACTCCCATCAGGATGGCCTTTCTTGACAGGAGTTATCAGCCGATACGGCGGTTGTCAGGTGAACCCCATCACCTATCCGGGATATGCAACTATTAATCATCGCATACTACAAAACCATACTTCCCGTCGATACAAACACCCGGAAGCAAATAACTCCCCGGCAGATATGACAACTGCGTGAGGCAGCCGACCTGTTAAAATCAGGTTGACCGGATCGTAACCTCTGTAGGTGAGATTATGACGGGGAGAAAATTGTCGTTGCTGAAAAAACTGCTTGACAAGGGTCAATTATTTTAGTAGGATGCACGCAATTTTCAACTTTAAGGACATGGAAGGCAGTCAAATGAAAAACAAGGTCATTGTACCGGGTAGGGTCGTTGTAGTCATCGTCCCGAGGGGGACTGCTGCTCGGTGTTTTTAAACAACCTTTAAAAACAAGAGCCGCAGGCCCCAAAACCTGCGGCTTTTTTATTGTCATAATATTTTTAATATCCTTAAGGGAGGTGTTACAGTGAAGCTAAGGGGAGCGGAAATACTGATCAAGGTGTTAAAGCAGGAAGGGATTCACACGATTTTCGGATATCCGGGAGGCATGCTTCTGGATATCTATGATGAACTGTTCAAGGGCGAGATTCGCCATATCCTGGTCCGCCGCATGAACAGGGCGCCGTTCATGCGGCGGACGGATATGCCCGCGCCTCCGGCAAGGTCGGGGTGGCCCTGGTCACTTCCGGCCCCGGAGCCTCCAACACGGTTACGGGGATCGCCAATGCCTATCTGGATTCCATCCCCATCATCGTCTTAACCGGCCAGGTCCCCACCCATCTCATCGGAACCGACGCCTTCCAAGAGGTAGATATCGTCGGCATCACCCGCCCCTGTACAAAGCACAACTTCCTGATCAAGCGGGTGGAAGAGGTTGCCAAGACGATCCACGAGGCCTTCCATATCGCCCGCTCCGGACGCCCTGGACCGGTGCTGATCGATCTTCCGAAGGACATCATGGCCGCGGTGACTGAATATGAACCCGAGCCGCCAAGGAAGATCGAGGAGGAAAGCCCTCGCCCCGCCTCGAAAAAGGCGTTTTATGTAATGGATCTTGTTGCTGAATCAAAAAAACCCCTTATTCTCTCCGGTGGCGGCGTTATCCTCGGCGGCGCGTCGGAGGAACTCCGGCAGCTGGCCTGGCGGACCAAGATGCCCGTCTCCTCAACACTAATGGGCCTGGGGGCGTTCCCCGGCTCGGATCCCCTCTGGCTGGGTATGCCGGGCATGCACGGTACGTATTATGCCAACATGGCCATTAGCCATTGCGACCTCCTGATCGCCATCGGGATGCGTTTTGACGACCGGGTCACCGGCAAGATCGATCACTTTGCCCCCAACGCCAAGATCGTCCATGTGGACGTCGATGCCTCCTCCATCAACAAAAACGTCATGGTGGATGTCCCCATCGTCAGCGACTGCAAGAGCGCCCTCCAGAGTTTCAACGCCCTCCTGGAGCAACAGAATTTCAGCGTCACCGACGACCAGCGGCGGGAGTGGACAGAACAGATAAGCACCTGGAAAAGGGAGAATCCCCTGAGCTACTGCCAGAGCGACACGGAGATCAAGCCCCAGTTCGTCATCGAGACTCTTTATAAATTGACGAAGGGGAAGGCCATTATCACTACGGAAGTCGGCCAGAACCAGATGTGGGCGGCCCAGTTCTACGGATACGACGAGCCCAACACGTTTCTGTCTTCCGGCGGCCTGGGGACGATGGGCTACGGATTCCCCGCGGCCCTGGGGGTGAAGATCGCCTTTCCGGACAAGCTGGTAGTGGATATCGCCGGCGACGGGAGCATCCAGATGAACATCCAGGAGATGGCCACAGCCATCCAGGACAATATCCCCGTAAAAATAGTCCTTTTAAACAACGGCTACCTCGGCATGGTCCGTCAGTGGCAGCAGCTTTTCTACGGCAAACGTTATTCCAGTACGGACATGACTTACCAGCCCGACTTCCTGAAATTGGCGGAAGCATATGGATGGAAGGGCCTGCGAGCCACGAAGCCCGAGGAGGTGGAGGCGGTCCTGCAAAAGGGACTTGCCGCACCCGGACCGGTCCTCATGGACTTCCGCGTCTCCCGGGAGGAGTGCGTCTATCCCATGGTGCGGCCCGGCGGTCCCATCCATGAAATGGCCCTGGGAAGAGAGATGGCAAACTAAAAAAATCAACAGGAGGCAATCAGAAAACTATGGAAAAGAAAGAATATACCCTGGCGCTCCTCGTCAGCAACAAACCCGATGTCCTGGCAAGGGTTTCCGGCGTCCTCGGCGGACGGGGTTACAACATTGAAACCCTTTGCGTGGACGCAACCCTGGACCCCGCCTACTCCAAGATCATCCTGACGACGATCCAGGATAAGGCGACCATAGGCAAGATTGAAAAACAGTTGATGAGACTAATTGATGTCCACAAGGTAACGGATCTAACGCAGGTGGAATCCGTATCCCGGGAGATGATCCTGGTCCGCATGAAGCTCTCCGATACGAACAAGGGACATCTGGCCCTGATCATCGATACCTTTAATGGGCGGGTAATTACGATGAACGGCGACCACTGTGTCATGAAGATTACCGGTGACCGGGAGATTATCGAAAAGGCCGTGGCGAGCTTGAAACCTCTCGGTATCGATGATATGGCCAGAACCGGGATTGTATCCCTGGAAAGAAAAATAAACTAAGCAAAAAACGAAGGGGGAATCATGTCTAAACTCAATATCGGTGGCGTTGTCGAAGATGTCATCACCTCGGAAGAATTTACTCTGGACAAGGCCCGGACGGTCCTCAAGGATGAGATCGTGGCTGTAATCGGCTACGGGGTTCAGGGACGTGGACAGGCACTGAACATGAAAGACAACGGGATCAACGTCATCGTCGGCGAAGGGGACTACAACTGGAACAAGGCCATCGAAGAGGGATTTGTCCCCGGAAAGACCCTGTTTCCACCCATGGAGGTGGCCAAACGGGGCACCATCATCCAGTACCTCCAGTCCGACGCGGGGCAGAAGGCCATGTGGGAAGAACTGAAACCGAACCTGACGGCGGGAAAGGCCCTGTATTTTTCTCACGGCTTTTCCATCGTCTATAAAGAGCAGACCGGGGTCATTCCCCCCAAAGATATCGACGTGATCCTCGTAGCCCCCAAGGGTGCGGGGCGAACCGTCCGGGACAACTTCCTCGCCGGCAGCGGTATCAATTCCAGTTACGCCGTCTTCCAGGATGCCACGGGGAGGGCCCTGGAGCGGACCCTGGCGACGGGTGTGGCCATCGGTTCGGGGTATCTATTCCCGACCACCTTTGAGATGGAGGTCTACAGCGACCTGACGGGCGAACGGGGTGTCCTTATGGGTTGCCTGGCCGTGGTTCTCGAGGCCCAGTACAACGAGTTGCGCAAGCGGGGACACAGTCCCGGCGAGGCCTTCAATGAAACCGTCGAGGAGCTTACCCAGAGCCTCATGCCGCTCGTGGCCCAGAACGGCATGGACTGGATGTACGCCAACTGCAGCACCACGGCCCAGCGGGGGGGCCCTGGACTGGAAGAATCGTTTCCGTGACGCCGTGGCTCCCGTCTTTACGGAGCTTTACGACCGGGTCGCCGCCGGGAAAGAGACGGAGATCGTTCTGCGGGTCAACAGCACCCCCGATTACCGGGAAAAATTACAGGCCGAACTGGATGTCATCAAGAACAGCGAGATGTGGCAGTCCGGCGCCACCCTGCGGGCGTTACGTCCGGAGCGCCGCAAGAAGTAACATAACTAGGAGGACACATGCGCAGCGATTTGATGAAGAAAGGCCTGGAGAGGGCGCCTCACCGCTCCCTGTTCAAGGCCATGGGTTATACGGACGAGGAAATCAAGCGTCCCCTTATCGGCGTCGTCAATGCGGCTAACGAGATTATCCCCGGGCATATCCACCTGGGGATCATTGCCGACGACGTCAAGGCGGGAATCCGCATTGCCGGCGGTACGCCCGTGGAATTTCCCGCCATCGGGATCTGTGACGGGATTGCCATGGGGCATACGGGGATGAAATACTCCCTGCCCAGCCGGGAGCTTATTGCCGATTCCGTCGAGGCCATGGTGATGGCTCACCCCTTCGATGCCCTGGTGATGATTCCCAACTGCGACAAGATCATCCCGGGGATGCTCATGGCGGCTCTGCGTCTGAATATTCCCACCATTTTCATCAGCGGCGGTCCCATGCTGGCGGGGAAGCTGAAAGGTAAAACCATTGACCTCATCAGCGTCTTCGAGGGGGTCGGCAAGGTAAAGGCCGGAAAGATCTCCCCGGAAGAACTCAATGCTATCGAAGATTGCGCCTGTCCCGGTTGCGGTTCCTGCTCCGGCATGTACACGGCCAATTCCATGAACTGCGTCACCGAAGCCCTCGGCCTCGGCCTGCCCGGGAATGGGACGGTCCTTGCCGTGCATGCCGCCCGGAGACGCCTGGCCAAGGAAGCGGGGATGAAGATCATGGCGCTCCTGAAGAAAGACTTGAAGCCCCGGGACATCGCCACCCTCGCTGCCTTCAAGAACGCCATTGCCGTGGATATGGCCCTGGGTTGTTCGACCAATACGGTCCTCCATATTCCCGCTATCGCCCATGAGGCGGGCATCAAGCTGGAACTGGACATTTTCAATGAGATCAGTAAAAAGACCCCCAACCTCTGCAAGCTCGGCCCGGCAGGGGCCCACCATATCGAGGACCTGGATGCGGCGGGAGGTATCCAGGCCGTCATGAAACGCATCGCCCCCTTGGGCGTCATCAATGAGAAGGCCCTCACCGTTTCGGGAAAGACCGTCGGCGAGCATCTGAAGTCGGCAACCATCCTCGATGATGATGTTATTCGGACCCTCAAGAATCCCTACACGCAAGAAGGGGGCATCGCCATCCTCAAGGGGAATCTGGCCCCCGACGGCTGCGTTGTCAAGCAGTCCGCCGTGGCGGAAAGCATGCTCGTCAACGAGTCCGTGGCCCGGGTCTTCGATGCGGAAGACGATGCCATCAAAGCGATCCTCGGCGGCAAGATCAAGGCGGGGGACATCGTGGTGATCCGCTATGAAGGCCCGAAAGGCGGCCCGGGGATGCGGGAGATGCTGGGCCCGACCTCGGCCATCGCCGGGATGGGCCTGGATAAGACGGTGGCCCTCCTTACGGACGGACGCTTCAGCGGCGGCACCCCGTGGTGCCGCGATCGGTCATATCTCGCCGGAGGCAGCCGAGGGGGGACCCATTGCCCTGGTTAAGGAAGGGGACATCATCGCTATCGATATCCCGAAGAAAAAGATCACCCTCAAGGTTGCTCCGGAGGAACTGAAAAAGCGGAAGAAAGCCTTCAAACCCAAGGCGCCTACCATCACCACCGGTTATCTGGCCCGCTATGCCAAACTGGTAACCTCAGCCAGTACCGGGGCGATCTTCAAGGATTAAAGGATACCAGGCCTTACGAAAAAATGCCCTGGACGTCGAATCGTATTTAGCTGTTGCGGTGCTCAGGGCATCGTATTTTTTATCCCCGTAAGCGGCTTGCCAAGGGACGTAAATCATCATAGGTCGGAGACCCCATGACTGCTGCGCGTTTTGAAAATTTTACCATCGTCCTGCAAAAGCCAAAATTTCCGGGTAACATCGGCTCCGTAGCCCGCTGTATCAAGAACATGGGCATGGGGAAACTCATCGTTTCCGAGGCCGGGCCGTTTAACCCGGAGGAGATGAAGATCATGTCCACCCACTTTGCCGCGGATATTATTGATAATATTCAATATTACAATCATATTGGCGACGCTCTCGCCCCCTTCCGGTATATCGTGGGTACGACTTCCCGCCTCGGTTCGGCCCGCGGGCCGGCCCTCAACCCCCGGGAGACGGCGGAAAGTCTGGTCGGCCTATCGCAGCACAACGAGATCGCCCTCCTGTTCGGGTCCGAAGACAAGGGGCTAAGCAACAGAGACCTCCGGTATTGCCATGCCGTTACCACCATTCCCGTTTCGGAAAGGTTGAAATCCGTCAATCTCTCCCATGCCGTCATGATTGTCTGCTATGAGATCTTTGTTGCCGGAGGGGAGAAAAAAAAGGCCTTTACGTCCAAACTGGCCTCATCGCTGGAAATCGAGGGGATGTTCGGTCAGGTGAAGGAGGCGCTGACGGAAATCGGTTTTCTCAATCCCCAGAATCCCGATTACTGGCTCATGCATATCCGCCGGCTGCTTGCCCGGACGGGCCTTTTCTCCCGGGAGGTGAAAATCATCCGGGGAATCTGCCGCCAGGTGCTGTGGGCCGTCAGGAACAAAGCATCTTGACGACAAAGCAGTCAGGCCTTTCCATAAGCTGATACTGACCGTTCGCTTCAATCTCCAGATCATTCTTCGACAGCGTCCCATCCTTGGGGATGCCGCTTTCTTTTAGAATTGCCATAGCTAACCTCCTTATTTACTAATCGTGTTTTTCAGATATCAAACCTTGATGAAACCGTAAAAAAGTTAAAATTTAGCAACATTAGACGGCATCGCAAAAAGACCCGCAGGCAAGGCGCGCAAGGCCTGAGTTATGAGGCGTACTTGTCGTACGCCGCAGTGACGAAGGATATAGCCCCGCGCCGCATCTTTTTGCGATGCCGTCATTGCAGCAGGATCAGCCCCGTCCAGGTAACCCGGTCACGGACGGGAAAGGCAAGGGCCAATCCTGTCTGTTCCAGGGTGGCGACGACATCGATGCCCATCGCCTCCATGGACGGACGGGCGCGGAAGGGGAAGCGGCAGTTGCTGCTGTTGTCCATTGCCACACAGGCCTCGCAGAGACGGCAGCAGCCGCCGATCAGACCGGCGGCAAAACGAAAACCCGCGCGGAAGGCCTCCCGTTCTCCCATATTTACCAGGTCGTGGAGCCTTCCCGCCGGGGCAAAAACATCCCTGCCGGGCTTCCCGTCGTTCAGGATATCTATCACCACCTCTGTCTGGAGGAGGACCGCCTCTTTATAACAAGCGAGGGTCTGCCGGAATTCCTCTACAGGCATGACAAAGGGCGGGCACATGAGGTTTTTGTGAAAGCTGTCGCAGCGGGGGATCTGACATTTCAGGCGGACCCGCTTGTCAACGATGACGTGAGAAACGGGAATGGGTGTGACCGTTGAAGCTCCCTCGGCCTGGAGCAGAGCGATGATGGAAGCGCTGCGAGCGGCCATGCTGCTTGCTACCTGGGTCAAATCAGTACTCCATGCCGGCGCGTTCCTTGATGATCCCCCTGGTATAGTGATGCCTGATCTCCTGAATGTCGCTGACCGTATCGGCTATGTCGATTATCTCCCGGGGGGCGTAGCGGCCCGTAAGGATCAAATCCACCATTGCCGGTTTGTTTTGGATCATCTCGACGACTTCCGCAAGGGGGAGCAGTTTAAAATCGAGGGCCACATTTATCTCATCGAGAATGACGAGATTATACTCTCCCGATGAGACAACCTGTCCGGCCAGTTTGAAACCTTCTTGAGCCAGTTCGATGTCGATGGGGGCTGGATTGTCCCGCATGACGAAGCTGTCCAGGCCGCTCTGACGGATCGTGAAGCCGGGAAGGCATTTCTCTGCCGCCAGAACCTCACCGTACTTCTTGCCCTTCATGAACTGGATCATGAAGACCTTCTTGCCATGACCGAGCGCCCGGAGGGCCTGGCCGAGGGCGGCGGTCGTCTTACCCTTGCCGTCCCCCGTGATGACCATGACGATACCGCGATGGAACTTGGCCAGTTTCTCTTCAATGAGATTATCCGTCAACGTCTTTATCCCTCAAGAGTAGCAGCTCGGGATGTCCATCCCATCCCTGGCTGCTCCATCAGCACGCTAAAGGTTACAAGTTGAGGTCCTTGAGATACCGTTTCGCCACATCCTCGGCGAGGGTGTAGGGATCGGTCTCCTTGTTGATGAGCTTCTCGATCATCGTCTCGGTTTCTCCATCGGCGATAAGCCGATTCAGCACCGGTTCCAGGATACATGTCCGGATGGCTTCATTGAGCTCCATGACCGCCTTCCGGCGGATGCGGGAACCGATGAGGTCGTGTTTTACCAGATGCTGGTAATGCTTTTCAATGGTAGACGACAGCTCTTCGAGACTCTTATTGAATCCTTCCGGTTCGAAGGCATTTTCCACCCGGATGATGGGTGGGCGCCAGCCTGCGGCAAAGGCCGTCGGCGGCGCCATGTCGAGCATGGCCATGATCTCCCGCCGCAGCTTGGAAGACCCTTCCCGATCCGCCTTGTTGATGACGAAGATGTCGGCGATTTCCATGATCCCGGCCTTTATGGCCTGGATCTCGTCGCCCATCCCCGGAATCAGGACTACGATGACCGTATGGGAGTGGTTGATGATATCCACTTCCTGCTGGCCCGTGCCGACGGTTTCGACGATGATCATATCCTTCCCCATAACGTCGAGGATATGAATGGCGTCGCCGACCGCCTTGGCCAGTCCGCCCAGGGCGCCCCGCGTTGCGAGGCTCCGGACAAAGACACCCGGATCTTCGGCGTGGCGCTGCATGCGGATCCGGTCTCCGAGGATGGCCCCGCCGGTGAAGGGGCTCGTAGGATCCACGGCCAGGACGCCTACGGTTTTCTCCTTCTTGCGGAAGGATTCCACCAGACCGTCCACGAGGGTGCTCTTCCCTGCACCCGGAGAACCGGTAATTCCCAAGACATTAGCCCTGCCGGTCAGGGGGAAGATGTGTTTGATGGTGGACCTTGCTTCGATCATTCCATCTTCGAGATTCCTAATGAGGCGGGAGGCCGTTCTTACGTCTCCCGCCTTGATTCTTTTCACACGTTCCATAATATCAAGCCCTTGGTTGCACATTTGTATTGAACCAGTCCACTATACTGGCGAGGGTGGCCCCGGGGACAAAGATGGCCTTGAGGCCGGCGTCATAAAGCAACTGGAAATCCTGTTCCGGAATAATACCGCCGCCGACGACGGTAATATCATCGGCCCCCTGCTCCTTCAGCAGTTTGGCGACGGCGGGGAAGAGATACCGGTGGGCTCCGGAAAGGCAGCTCAAGCCCACTACGTCCACGTCTTCCTGAATCGCCGCGGAGGCGATCTGCTCCGGCGTCTGATGACAGCCGGTATAAATGACTTCAAATCCTGCGTCACGGAAGCAGCGGGCGAGCACTCTGGCCCCCCGATCATGACCATCGAGCCCCGGTTTGGCAACCATTACACGAATCTTTTTATCTGACATATCGAAATTCCCCCCTCAAGTCGTTATCTTAGTACAATCCCGGATCCCGGTATTCGCCGTAGACTTCGCGATAGACGTCGCAGATTTCCTGGACGGATGCCAGGCTCTTCACGGCTTCGATGCAGTAGGGCATGACGTTTTCGCCCTTCTTGCAGGCGCTCTTGATATCGTCGAGAGCTTTCTTGACGGCCTTGCCGTCACGTTTCCTTTTGACGGCCTGCAGCCGTGCAACCTGGGCGGTTTCTACGGCATCGTCGATCTCGATTAAGGGAATGGGGGTCGCCTCGGCGGTAACGTACTTGTTGACGCCGATCATGATCTTTTCATTCGCATCGACCTGACGCTGATACAGATAAGCGGCGTCGGAGATTTCAAGCTGGGGGAATCCCTTTTCAATGGCTGCGACCATGCCGCCCATCTCATCGATCTTGTGGATGTATTCCCAGGCCTTCTCTTCCATCTCATTGGTCAGGGCCTCGACAAAGTATGATCCGGCCAGGGGATCGATGGTGTTCGCCGCCCCCGTTTCCTCCGCGATGATCTGCTGGGTCCGCAGGGCGATCTGCACCGCATGATCCGAGGGCAGGCAAAGGACTTCATCCAGGGAGTTCGTGTGGAGGGACTGGGTGCCGCCGAGTACTGCCGCCAAGGCCTCCGTAGCCGTGCGGACAACATTGTTGTAGGGCTGCTGCGCCGTGAGGGAGCATCCGGCCGTCTGGGTGTGGAACCGCATCCACCAGGACCGCTGATCTTTGGCCTGGTAACGGTCCCGCATCGCTGTTGCCCAGATCCGGCGGGCGGCCCGCAGTTTGGCGATCTCTTCGAAGAAGTCGATATGGGAGTTGAAGAAGAAGGACAGACGGGGTGCGAACTCATCTACATCGAGTCCCTTCCGGCGGATGACGTCTTCGACGTATTCCATGCCGTCCCGCAGGGTAAAGGCCAATTCCTGAACGGCCGTCGCCCCGGCTTCCCGGATATGGTAGCCGCTGATGCTGATGGTGTTCCAGCGGGGAACGAACTTCGTTCCGAACTCCACGGTGTCGCTGATCAGCTTGACCGAGGGATCGGGAGGACACATCAGGGTCTTCTGGGCGATGAATTCCTTGAGCATGTCGTTCTGGATCGTTCCGCCGATCTTGGTCAGGGGGATACCCCTGATCTCCGCGGCGGCGCAGTACATAGCCCAGAGGGCGGTCGCCGGCGGGTTGATGGTCATGGACGTGGTAACCTTATCCATCGGGATGCCTTCGACCAACTGCATGAAGTCTTCCAGGGTATCGATGGCGACGCCGCACTTTCCGCATTCCCCCCTCGCTTTGGGAGAATCGGTGTCATAACCCATCAGGGTCGGGAAATCGAAGGCAGTGCTTAGACCGGTCTGCCCTTCCTTGAGGAGCATATGCCAGCGTTCGTTGGTTGTCTTGGCGTCCCCCATGCCGGAGAACATCCGGAAGGTCCAGTATTTCCCCCGATACCCGGTTGCCTGATTTCCCCGCAGATAGGGGAATTGGCCGGGATAGCTGATATCCTGTTCGAAATCCATGTCTTTGATGTCATCGGGACCATAAAGACGTTTAATCTTGAGGTCCGATACGGTAGACCAGAGATGCTCCGGCTTCTGATCGGCGACCTTCGCGACGCTCTTGCGAACCTCGTCTTCCCACTTCTGTTTGAGTGTGCTGGAGCTTGCCAGCACTTCCGCTGCAAAGTACATACGCTACACCCTCCTTAATTAAAATGTTTCATGAAACCTTTAAAATATCCGATCACAAAACCATTCCAACATCCTGAAGGCCACAATGCTTTATGATACTCGCTCATGGGCGTGGCGCACGAGAAGTATCCCATCGCTATGAGCAAGTTGCAGGTGAGTAAATGAAGCAAAAGAGGAGCGTGTTTAATAGAAATAACCGAATTATCCAGACAATTGTCTATGATTAAATCCATAAGAAGTTCTTCTCTTCCGCTTGTTCTGCTATTACGAAACAGGCGGTTTGTCAAGGAAAAAAGGACAGCGGTGATGATGATCTCCGGTCAGCTAAGGGGTATTTCCCTACGAGCTACGGCGGGAAATACCCCTTAGCGGGGTGTGCTGCCCGGTCAGGATGTTATTTATCTTCTTTCATGCCCATAAGTTTCTTGGCCATCTTCTTCTTGGCCTCGAAATCCGTCAGGACGGTGAACATGAAGCGCTGGGTCTGAGGGGCGCCGGCGCCGTGCCACGTCCCCGGTCCATGGAGACCCGCCGTCCAGTGCTGGAGGAATTTGGCGACCTTAATCCGCTTGTCCGCCGCCGCTACCGCCCCGAAGGCCTTCTTCAGCACCGGGCCTACCTCCGGGTCATCCAGATCCTTCATCCTCGGCGCGGTTACTACCAGGCCGCCGCCGATGTCTCCGGCATTTTTCATGATTTCCCAGAAGCCGTGGGCGATATTCAGTTTGGCGGCATTGCCGAAAAGGTCATCGGGGAGAAAGACGCCTGAGCCCTTGGGTTCCTCCCGGCCCCGCATGGCCGCGGCGATGGCGCAGGCGTGGGATGTCTCACTGTAACGCACCATGTCGATGATCTTTTCCTGGATGTGGGGGATCTTCTCCACGCCTATATATTCCGCCGCGAGCATGGCGCCGCCGATAATCAGGTCGGCGAATCCCACCTTGCAGGCCCCGCCGCAGTTCATCCGGTGGGCCTTGGCAAACCTGGTTACCATCTTCCCGGCGTATTTGGTTTCGCCACAGAGGAAGACCCGCTCCCAGGGGATGAAGACGTTGTCGAAAAACATTGTCGAGGTCTCTCGCTGGCCATAGAGAGGATTTCCCAGTTCGTCTTCACTGCCGCAGGCCTCCCTTTCCGCCGAATAGGCGTTGTACTGGCAGATGTAGGACAGACCCGGGGCGCTGTTCTGGACGGCAAAGGCGAGGGCGAATTTTTCTTCTCCCTCCCTCAGGCCGCCGCCGGGCAGGACCAGGGTTTCGTGGGAGCCGATGGCCCCGCTCTGGCTTACCCTGATTCCCCGGACCACAATCCCGTCGTCGCGCTTCTCGACGAGATGAATAAAGGTGTCGATATCGTCCTGCTGGGAGGGGCGTTTCTTCCGGTCCCCCTTGGCGTCGGTGATGGCCCCCGAGACGGCCAGGTCGTTGGCCTGGGCGTAGGCGAGCCACTTGTTGAATCTTTCATTGTACTTCGTGCCCAGGTCGCGGTCCATTTCCCAAGTCGTGGAGGCGAGGCTGTTGAGGGCGTCGCAGCCGGCGCAGCGATAATTGCAGGTGCCCACGGTCTGACTGGTCAGGAGGGCCATTTCCTGGCGCATATCCAGATCGTGAATATTACGGGCCACATTGAGGTTGCGGTTGATCGGTTCTCCCGTCAGATGGGATGTCGCCACCATAACTTCTTGGTGGGTGGGATCTTCCGCCAGACCGTAAATGGCGGAGTTGGCCATGACCATGGATTTGGTGACGGGGTTCTGCAGCAGGTTTGTTATCCATTTCCCGCCGATATAGACGCGCGGTTTCATCTTTTTGATACTGTCCAGATACTCCTGTGCCGTTTTTAAAGCCATAATCTCCTCCTTTTTCCCCTTTTATTTTTCAGATTTGACTTCTATGAAACATTCCGCCTCCCCTTCGGTGCTGGGAAAGGCAACCAGGTTAAGTAAGGCTGTATCCAGGATCTCCATTAATTCCGCCGGTGTCCGTTTTCCCGTCAGCGCCAGCTGTAGGCGACGTCCCTTCAATTCCCCTTCCACGCTAAGGTCCGTTCGATAATAACCCGGCAGCGTTTTCATGCGGAGACAGGAATCGGCAAAGCCGGCAAATGTTCCGGCAAGGCCCTCGTAGTTTCTCCCGACCTTGCCGTCAATGCTGACGGCAAGGATCTCCACCCCCCGCTCGTTACTTTTTGACGCCACGCTTGTTCCTCCTTGTCCGTGGCCACGCTCCGGTCCTTTGAGGCTTCCGGATCATGTCGCCGAAGTATCAAAACTACATCTTTTTCATAAGTTCCTGAGCCGCTACATGAATGGCATCCCAGGCGCCGCCGAAGGGCGGGGCGTAGGGAAGGTCCAGATAACCGACCTCTTCGATGGCCAAGCCGGACCACAAAGCAACGGACAGGCCGACGATCCGCTGGATAGCCCCTTTTTCGCCGATGCACTGGCCGCCCAGAAGCCTTCCCTTGGTCTTGTCGGCAATCAGTTTCACCCCCAGTTTTTCCCCCTTCGCCATGGGCCGGCCGATGGGAAGTCCCCAGATCATGGCGCTGGCGGGCTGGAATCCATACGCTAATGCCTCCTCCTCCGTAAGCCCCGTGTCCCCCACCTCGAGATTGAAAACCTTGAATGATTGGGCGCCGACAACACCGGGAAACTCCACCGGGTGTCCCCCGATATTCTGGCCGGCGACGCGTCCCTGTTTGTTGGCGACGTCTCCCAGAGGAAAATAGCTCCAGCGTCCGGCAACCTTGTGAAAGACCTCGCAACAGTCGCCGACGGCATAAATTCCCTCGTGGGATGTCCGCTGCCGGAAATCCACCTTGATGGCCCCGCTTTCGCCCATCTCCAGCCCGGCAGCCTTGGCCAGGGTCGCATTGCGGCGGGTGCCCACTCCCATCAAAATCACGTCGGCATCCAGATCGCCCTTGTCCGTCTTCAGGACGAGGCGGCTCTTCTTTCCCTTTGCGATGGCGAGGGGCTTTGTTTCCGGATGAAATATCACATTATTCTTCCCCAGTTCTTCCAAGATCAGTTGGGCAAACTCGGCATCCCAGCGGATGGCGGGACGGGGCAGGACATCGATGACCGTCGTCTGGATTCCCAGGTTTCTCATGGCCTCGCACATTTCCATGCCGATGTAACCGCCGCCGATAATAACCGCTTGGCCGCATGCTTTCTCGTTCAGGTATGATTTGAGGCGGAGGGCGTCTGTCAGGTTTCTGAGTACGAACACCCCGTTTAAATCGGCCCCCGGAATGTCCAGCCGGACGGCGTCGGCGCCGGTGGCCATAACGAGGATATCGAAGGAGAGGCTGGAAGCATCGGACAGGCGGAGCAGTCCTTTTTGGGAATCGATATCTTCGACGCGGGTCTTGATCTTTACATTGATGCCGTTCTTCTGGAAATCTTCCGGCGTGCGGATTACCAGTTTTTTGTAGTCCTTGATTACATCACCGATGTAATAGGGCATCGGTCAGGCGGCATAGGACACAAAATCTCCTCCCTCGATCATGGTTACATCGAGGGATCTATTCCTCCGCTTGGCTTCCGCCGCCGTGGAAGGACCTGCCGCCCCACCGCCGATGACGACCATCTTTTGGCTCATGTTCATGTCCTCCTCGTCAGTCTTTCAGATTTTCGACATTCTTTGCAAAGGGCTGCGAAGCAATTTCTTCCTTATCGGAGAGAATAAGTTCAGCTGCAATGCCGGCGGCATCGGTGATGAGCTCACGGCAGAAGATAGCGTGATCGCGGCAAAGCCAACTGGACTGCCACTGGGCAGTGAAATCACGGCATAACGTCTTGCCGTATTTTTCGTGAATCCGGTTGGGAATGATGTTGAACAAACGGTAAAGACCAGGTTTACCGTAGAGTTGTTCCTTGGACTTCATAGCCGCTTCCTTCCCTTCGCCCTCGGGAAGCCGGCTTCTGCCGTGTACAGCCCCAACGGCCAGCACCGCACCGGCGAGGGCGCCACAGGTGTCTCCGTAAAGCCCTACCACGCCGCCGAATCCCGTCGCCACTTTCTTTACCTCGGGAGGCAACCCCGTATCCACCAGACTCAGGACTGCCTCGGTGACACATTCCGCGCAATTATAACCCAAAGAAAAATTCTTCCGGGCCCGCTGTCGGATTTCCTCGATCTTTTCCTCACGCGTCATACCTTTCCCTCCTTAGTTGTGATTGGTTGATAGTGATATGGGGTTTTTCTGAAAACATTGCGGCCTCGCCGCCGAAGTCAAGGATCAAGATGATGTCGCTGGCATTTCCGAAGAGCTCGCGATACTGCTGCTCCGACTGCCGCAAGGCTTCTTCGGCCCTGTGCCGCTCCGTTATGTCGGTGACGATTTCCATAATCCCGGTTAGAGCGCCTTTTTCATCGTGAACCGGATAACTACGGAGCACCCAATTCCTCTTGTCTGACAAAAAATCCACTACCTCGTGGGGTTTGCCTGGTTTAAGGGTTTTTTGGGTCGGGCAGACGCTGCATACTTTATTGCTATCGTGAAGGGCTTTATCGCAGTGTTTCCTGTTGTGCGGACCGGTCGTCATCCCGAAGGCATCGTGCATGGCTTTGTTCGCCCAGATAACGCGCAAATCCGTGTCCAGGTATAAAACAAGCCTCGTCATCGCATCGAGGAGGACCGATTTTTCCTGTTCCGACCTGATCAGCTTTTCAAACAATCGGAACTGTTTTCTTTCTGCTCGCTCGATCTGGGGAACCATTTTTGTCAGTCTCCGTTCATGTATTCCATTCCCCGATCAGGGTGGCGACCGTGCAAAAATTGCATTCTGAAACTGATGGGACAGAAAAGACAACTGCCTGTCCAACCCATTAAAAGCCAAATCAATCGGACAAAGTCAAGATATTTTTATTTTTCATTTGGCAGGAGGGTCGGAAAGGAACCTGGTCAGATGGCGGAGGGAGACGCCTGACTGGGGACGGCAAGAAAAATCCCGGGCAGATGCCTGGGGGGAGCTCATCCACCCGGGGAAGGATGCAACTTCGCTATTTCCAGAAGGTAAAGGGGCTCTTGATCTTTAAAGATTTTATTTTCTCCTCTACCTCGCTTTTTAAGAGCTCGTCATATTTTTGAACGACAATGTAGATGGCATAATCGAACATTAAAATGGTGCGGCTCTGGCTTTCCGCGGCATGATGATGTTCGACCGCTGTCATGAAAACCACCTGGGAAAAGGAAAATAGCCACATATGACGTCTCATCAGCGTCAGGGCGTAAATAACCTCGCTCAGAGGAATACGTTCCTTGTACCTGCTTTCAGCATATTTGGAAAAAAGAGTCTGTGCTTCCTCGAACGGGTTGTCTGTAAAGAAGAGTTTCCCGAAATTTTTAAAGAAATACAGGACCTGTTTTTTGCCTCCTCTGCGGGCAGTGAGTGATATGATGGTGTACGGGGATTCATCTTTACATTGTTATACCGCTGCTCGGCTATCGTCTCGACGTTATTCTCGTTGATTTCAATCAATTTTGTGGCATATGATGTCATAGTCCGCCCTTCTTTTTTTCCTGAAAAATTCTGATCATTGCAAGAAAATCTCTTTAGTTCCGCAATAAAACGAATCCGCCGGTTTATTTTTTCTTCTTGGCTTCCTTTTTCGCAGCTTCCCCCGCTGTCTTTTCCCCCGTAATATCTTCGAGAGTCTCGACTGCTCCGACAAGTTCTCCCTTTGGGTCCCTGATAAGGGTTGCCGTAAAGCGGAGCCAACGACCATTGTCTCCCAGATCGGGGAAGAAATCCGTCGCCTCGAATGCATCTTCGATAAGGCCGGATTTTTGATATTTGCCGGAATACCACTTGGGTATCCTTTCCGTTATCCCGTCGACGATAAGGTCCGCCATACATGGTCTTTCCTCGGCGTAGAACGCTCTCCACTGCTGATTGGTCCCTACGATCTGATCGGCCGTTTATGTTGCTCAGCTTTTCCAACGCCTGGTTCCAGAAGATTTTCTTGTGGTCTTTTCCAATCCCAAAGGTGGGAATGGAAAAACCCTGTACCATTAACTAAGATTCCTCAGTAAATAGTTGTTGCTGTTGCGGAATATTTGTTAATGGAAGAATTATTTAATGGCGGCTGATATGGTTTATCTGCCTGATGAAGAAAGAATCTTCCCTGGGCAGGACAAGAAAAACTACGGCAAATAAAAAGGTATTAACGCTTTTAATATCCATAGCTTGTGAATTGCTACCCAGATGTCGCTACCCTGCGGCCCAAAAGTCGCGATAAATTATAATCACGATGTTGATGGAATCCCTGTTTGCATGACTCAAAGGACTATGATATTTTACATTCCTCTTAATTCATAAAAGAAGGGATAACAATAATCTTGACCGAGCCTCTTTTGATGCACCTGGAAAACAATGTTTATCTGGAGGGGGAAGATGCCCTGATCATTATTGACCGGCGCAAGCTGCCCCGCTCCGAGGCGGAGGTGTATTGCACCGACTATGTGGAAGTAGCCCGGGCCATTGAGCAGATGATGGTCCAGGGGGCGGGAGATATTGCCATTACCGCGGGATACGGCCTGTATCTTGCGGCAAGAGAATTGGAAAGGCAAAATGGCGGTCGGGATATGGCGGGACTCAAGCAGGCCGCCGATCGCCTCTGCGCCACCCGGCCGACGGGGTTTCATCTGGCGGTCCTGCTGGGGAAGCTCTTGGAAAGGGTCAGGAAAAATGCCGCCGCCAAGGCCTCGGAAATTATCCTTGCCGTCTTGGACAAGAGCCTCGCCCGGCAGCGGGAGATCTCCCAGGCAACGGGCAGGCAGGCGGAAACCCTGCTTACTTCCGGAGATACGGTGCTCACCCATTGTTTTGCCGGGGCCGGTCTCCTTTACATGTTCAAGTATGCAAAAGAAAACGGCAAGGATGTAAAGGCGATCTGCACGGAGACGCGCCCCTATCTCCAGGGGGCGAGACTTACGGCCTGGTCGCTGAGTGAAATGGGAATCGACACCAGCCTGATCACCGATAATATGGCAGCTTATTGCCTGTCCAAAGGAATGATTCAGAAGGTCTTTGCCGCGGCGGACCGGATCGCCATGGACGGCGCTGTGGCCAACAAGGTGGGGACCCTGCAGTTGGCCATCTGTGCCCGGCACCTGGGCATTCCTCTTTATATCCTCGGGTATGGAGGTTCCGACCGTCGCACTCTGCGGGGACATGAGATCCCCATCGAGGAGCGGGATCCCCGTGAAGTTCTCGAATTTCAGGGGACGCCCATCACCGGTGACCGGGTGCAGGCGTATTACCCGGCCTTCGATATCACCCCGCCGGAACTGATAACCGGCATCGTCACGGTATCCGGTATTTATAGATCGGTTGAGATCGGTGCCTTGCAAAGCCACTGAAGATGCATATCCGTATGGACACAATTCTTGATTCCATCGCTGATGGCGTCTTTACCGTTGATCATGACTGGCGGATCACCTTTTTCAACCGCGCCGCGGAAGAGATAACCGGGGTTCCCAGAGAGGAGGCCATCGGTCAATTTTGCCGGGAAGTCTTTAAGGCGGATGTCTGCGATCGGCGGTGCGTCCTCCGCTATACCAAGGAAACTGGCCGGAAAGTGGCCAATCGCACCGTTCATATCATCAGCGCCAAGGGCCAGCGTTTGCCCGTGACTATTTCCACTGCGCTGCTGAAGGATGAGACAGGAGAGGTGATCGGGGCTGTTGAAACCTTTCGGAACATTAGCCGGGAAGAGGATCTGCGGAAAAAGCTGGAGGGAAAATACACCTTTCAGGACATCGTATCCAAGAGTCATAAAATGCAGGATCTCTTCGATCTCCTCCCTGACGTTGCCGCGAGCGCCAGCACTGTTCTGTTGCAGGGAGAAAGCGGGACAGGGAAGGAACTTGTCGCCAGGGCGATCCATCAGCTCAGCAGCCGCAAGAACCGCTCCTTTGTTGCCGTCAACTGCGCCGCCCTGCCCGACACCCTGTTGGAGGCGGAACTCTTTGGATACAAAGCGGGCGCCTTTACGGATGCGAAAAAGGACAAACCGGGACGTTTCAAACTGGCCGACCGGGGAACCCTTTTTCTCGATGAAATCGGCGATATATCCCCGGCCATGCAGGTACGGCTCCTCCGGGTGCTTCAGGAAAAGACCTATGAACCCCTGGGCGGCGTCGAGAGCGTCCGACACGACGCCCGCATCATCGCAGCCTCCAATCGTGATATTCAGGAGTTAGTCAGGGAAGATAAATTCCGTGAGGATCTCTACTACCGCATCAATGTCTTCAAACTGGTTCTGCCGCCCTTGCGGGAACGGATAGCGGACCTCCCCCTCCTCATCGACCATTTCATCCGCATGTTCAATTCCCTGCAAAATAAATCCATAGATGGAGTAGACGACGAGTCCCTCGCGTGCCTGATGGCTTACAATTATCCCGGTAACGTCCGGGAGCTGGAAAACATCATTGAGCGTGCCTTCATTCTCTGCAAGTTGGGAATAATTACCAAAAAAGATCTGCCGGAGTTTCTCTGGTCGAAGGTGGAGCGAAAACAGGCAGCCGATCCTGAGCAGCACTCTTCCCTACGGGAGTTGGAAGCGGCATTCCTGGCCAACGCCCTCAAGAGAAATCAATGGCATCGCTCCCAAACCGCCCGGGAACTAGGCATCCACAAGAGCACCCTCTTCCGCCAGATCAAATCCTTAGGCATCAAGATACCTGCAGGACATAAAGCGCAATAGCATATGTGCGACTATGCCCAACCATAAACGTCGCATGTATGCATCATGATAAATTATATCGGTCTCATCTTCATCTTTATATATTCTTAATATAATGCACTATTACAAGATATTTGTTTCGTCGGCATATTCTTTGCTTTATTTTTTTGATAATAATATTTAGGCTCATGAAGAGATCCATAAACGAGAAGAGAAAGGAGGCAAACAAATGCCAAGAGGAGATGGAACGGGTCCTGCGGGAAAGGGACAGGG
>DYRD01000001.1:79137-108297 GCA_020718905.1 Syntrophus aciditrophicus
GGGAAAGGGACAGGGGCGCATGGGCGGTCCCTTGGCAGGAGGCGCCATCGGTTTCTGTATATGTCCGAACTGCGGGCGCCGTGAATCGCATAAACTTGGGGAACCCTGCACGCACAAGCTTTGCCCGAACTGTAGCACGGCTATGACCAGAGAATAACATTAAGGTGAAGACGTCTCTTGATTGCCTCCCCTGTTTCCTTCGCACTGCCTTGGATGCGGCCAGAATGGCTTCCGTTGATTCCATTGTCCTTGAACGGACAATGCGCATATTGTTGCGTTGGCTAAGCGAGATGGACATGGATGCGTCGCCTCCTGTCTTGGCGCAGCGCATTCACCGGCGGCTTCGCGAGCTCACCGGTGTGGATGATCCTTTCCGGGTGGCGAAAGAGCAGCAGAACCGTATGGCCTTGAATTTTCTTCACGAACTGAAAGGCGAGATCGAAACGGCTTTGGACCCGCTGGCCATGGCAGTCAGGTTGGCTATCGCGGCCAATATCATCGACTTGGGCGCCAAGACCGGTTTGACTAGTGATGATATGCTGTCGGAATTGGCAAAAGCAGTCAAGGAACCGGTCGTAGGAGATTTTGAGGGTTTCCGTAAGGCTGTCGCCCAGGCTCATCATATCTTGTATCTGGCCGACAACGCGGGCGAAATAGTCTTTGACTGCTTGCTCATCGAACAACTTTCACCGGTGCGGGTTACCGTGGCTGTCCGGGGGAAACCCGTTATTAACGACGCAACCATGAACGACGCACGGGCTACGGGATTCCCTGAGATCGTTGAGATTATCGACAACGGGTCAGACGCCCCGGGGACGGTCCTCACAGATTGCAGCCGGGAGTTCATCCGGCGCTTTACCGAGGCTGACTTGATCATTGCCAAGGGACAAGGCAACTTCGAGACCCTCGGCGATGAACCTTACAATATCTTTTTTCTGTTCAAGGCCAAGTGTCCCGTGATTGCAGACCATATCGGTTTGCCAATGGGAACCCACGTATTGGTGCACACCAGCGCCGGGATTTTGAAGCAAGGAGGTTGTGCTTATGCCGGAACATGATGGAACGGGACCCAATGGCCGTGGCCCCATGACGGGCAGAGGCAGAGGGCTTTGTATGTTGAAAATACCGCAGATATCCAATGAGCCTCTGACCGGATTCGCTGGCCGCTCGGGACAACCGGTGCGAATTTGGCCCCGTGGGATGGAGCTTATTGCGTTGGAACAGATGGGAGAGGATTTTTGTGAAAGGGACAGGCTTTGCGGAGGACAAGCGCCCGGGGGCGAATCATGAGGTAGAAAGGATTTCAATACTTCTATACTTCTATGGACCGGTTCCTTCGCGGCGTTTTGGAAGGTCCCTCGGGATCGACCTCGTGCCGTTCAAGAACGGTATCTACGAATGCATCTATTGCCAGTGCGGCGGACGACGGACAAAAACCACTGAGTGTAGGGAATATCTCTCTGCCGACGACCTTGTCCTTGGGATCTTTACTTTGGTGCTGTCTGTTTTCGGATGGAAGAGAATAGAATTGATATCGTTTGTACCCACCCTGTTCGTCCTATCCTTTTTCCGTGACCCTGAGCGCACAGTCCCGGAAGGCCGAAATGCGGTGGTTTTCCCGGCTGACGTCAAGGTATGGCGTCAACACGATAGGTATCCTCGTCTGGAAGCACCTCGATGGTCGTCATGCCATTGATGATGTTACCGATATTGCCTGCGAAAGGCCGAAGTGGTTCCTGCTGATGTGACCAGTCACATCGAGGATTCTCTGAGGGTCGCAGTCGATCTCGGCTGGCCGGATTTGAGGTCAAATGAGGAGTTTATGACTATCCAGGTGATGAAGACACCCCGCAATATATATTGAGATCACGAGTTTCTGCAATCTCCGTTGCGCCTATTGCAGTCATTTTTCAACTCCGGGGGATCTAAAAGAGGATCTTCCTCTGGAGTCATGGCACTAGTTTTTTGCCGAATTGAATCGCTGCCGGGTTATGACTGTCACTCTTTCCGGTGGTGAACCCTTTCACCGCCCGGACCTCCGGGACATCATCCAGTCCATAGTAGCCAATCGGATGCGCTTTTCCATTCTCAGCAACGGCACCCTCATCGATCATGACATGGCTGCTTTTCTGGCTACAACCCGTCACTGCGATCTCGTTCAGGTCTCCATCGACGGGGCCATCGATACAACCCATGACGCCTTCCGGGGAGAAGGTAATTTTTTGAAAGCGATTTGCGGCATCCGCGCCTTACAGGCAAACAATTTCCTGTGACTGTCCGCGTAACCATCCACAGGAAAAATGTCCATGAACTCGAGGCAATTGCCGGATTTCTCTTGGATGACCTTGACCTTCCCTCTTTCTCCACAAATTCGGCCTCCCACATGGGCTTGTGCCGAAAAAATGCGGCCCAGACGCAGCTTACCGTTGAAGAACACTCACTGGCCATGGAAACCCTCCTTGCCTTGGCGACTAAATATGAAGGACGTATTAATGCCACGGCAGGTCCCCTGGCAGATGCGCAGTTCTGGCTGGAGATGGAACAGGCCCGCCGTGAAAATCGGGAACGACCGGGTGATCGCGGCTTTCTTACGGGATGCGGCGGTCCCATGCAGACCGTTGCTGTCCGTGCTGACGGTTACATCGTCCCCTGCTCTCAGGTTGCCTCATCTGATCCTGGGCCGGATCAACCAGGATGATATGGGAGAGGTCTGGCGGCGCCATCCAGAGCTGCAAAGCCTGCGGAAGCGATCACTTATATCACTTGAGGATTTCCTCTTTTGTCGGGATTGCCCCTATATATCTTATTGTACGGGCAACTGTCCGGCTATTGCTTATACCCTCACCGGCATAATTAATCATCCTTCTCCCGATGCCTGTCTCCGGCAATTCTTGAAGCAGGGTGGCCGTCTTCCAAATGAAGGTGTGTGTTAATAATTCCGTAAAGGTGCTTCTCTGCTCCCGAGGTTGAATAGAGGTCACTACCTACTGATGAAGAAAGAGATCCTTGTCCAGTGTTTTCTGCTGTAGGTACAACATTCGCTATGTTTCCCATGTTAAGGTCCGTTTCTGTCTGCCCGATACCGCATAAAGATACCGTACCATAAAACACGTTCATTATTACCTCATTTTCTTACCACCATAACCCACAATCCCAGGAATCATGTCAATAAGAACTTATTCGGTAATTGCATAAATGCGATTCAGTGAATTCACCAGTGCTGCATTTATGCATCTATGGTGGTGATTACCATCGCCTTTATAAACAGTTATACGATTCATTTTCCCCACGATTACCAGATCACCGCTTCCTCAGCATGTCCTTTGCTATACCAGCATTGTCATATTTGTAACATGTGGACCTATGTCGAGCATAAGGATATGAAAATCATCAAGATAGCAGTAACCACAGCAAAACCGGAATGGATGGAAACATGTGACAGCCGTTTTGGCCGGTCATCCCGGTTGATGATCGGCGATACCAAGATGAAGGAGTCTGTAAATTGAAAGTTTTTGTGCCCCAAAGTTTTTTTCTAACCAAGGGCGTGGGCGTCCACAGGGAGGAACTCCACTCCTTTGAACTGGCCTTGCGCAATGCCGGTATTGAAAAATGCAATCTCGTTCAGGGTATCGAGTATCTTACCCGCGGGTTGTAAGATGATTTCCAAATCTCATGCGGTGAAGCACCTCCAAGCCGGTGCGGTCACGTATTGCGTTATGAGCCGTTGCTGCAGTTGCGAACCACAACGCCTGAGCGCCGCTTCGATCAGGTGTGCCATTCCTGCAGATAATAATGCATATGGATACATCAGTGAGCATCACGCCTTCGGACAGACGGAAAAGCAGGCTGGGGATTATGCCGAGGATCTTGCCGCCGCCATGCTTGCCTCCACTTTAGGCATTGATTTCAACGTCGATGAAAGCTGGGACGAAAAAAAGGAAATCTTCAAGATCAGCGGCAAAATCGTCAGGACCCGAAACATTACCCAATCAGCAGTTCTGAAGAACCAGAACTACGCGACCGTGGTTGCCGCGGCAGTCTTTGTCCTTTAAGGTTTTTAAAATAAAATGACGAAAATGGCGACAACTGTCTTTAAGTATGTTTATGGTCCCGTACCCTCGCGGCGCTTGGGACGGTCGCTCGGTATCGATCTTGTGCCGTTCAAGACCGGTACCTATGACTGCATCTATTGCCAACTTGGGCGGACGACGGACATGACCATTGCACGGAAGGAATATGTCTCTGCCGATGACATTCTTGCCGAACTGGAAAGAAAACTGTGGGATGGAGATGTTCCCAATTACCTCACTCTGGCTGGTTCGGGAGAGCCGACACTGAATCTCTGCATAGGTGAGCTGATCGATAGGATTAAGACCATGACCGGGATTCCCGTCGCCGTCCTTACAAACGGTTCCCTCTTGTGGATGACGGAGATCCAACACGTCCTGATGGACGCCGATCTCGTTCTTCCCTCCCTGGACGTCGGCGACGAGGCTTTGTTTCGATGCCTCAACCGGCCGCATAAAGACATCTCCTTTGAGCGGATGGTGGACGGCATCGCTGTCTTTACCAAACGTTTTCCGGGCGAGGTCTGGCTGGAGGTCCTGCTTCTGGGGGGTGTAACGGGAATCCCCGCCGAGGCGGAGAAACTTGTTTCCCTAATCAAAAGAATCCAGCCGGCGCGGGTGCCACTGAACACCGCTTCTCGCCCCCCTGCCGAGGAATTCGCTTTTCCTCTCTCCTCGGATCAAATGTTAGCTTTGAAAGGTTTCTTTCCCGGTCGGGTGGACATCACCAGCGAGGGAGAATGGGGCGTCGCCCCCACAACAGTTCTCTCCAAAGACAGGGCTGCGGCGGATATCCTGGCGCAGCTCGGTAGGCGTCCATGCACCGTCGAGGATGTTGCCAGCGGTATTGGCATTCATGTGATGGTAGCTCTCAAGCATCTTGGCGGGCTCATTGCCACCGGAAAGGCAAGTACGGTCGTCACCGGCGGAAGGAACTTTTTCACCATCAATCAAAATCTCCATCGAGACATTACCGGGTTACCGAAAGACGAATGACCCGTCACATAAGATATGGTCCACAAGGCTCTGTCTATGTACATGTAGAATATTTCCGGGTAGTTCTGAACAGTTTAAGGCATCATGTTTCTAGCACGAATTGCATAAGATGCAATAGCATAAATGCGCCTCTACTTTTTCCGTGCCGTCGCATTAGTGCGTTTTAAACGCCGAATGCAGTCGCTGGAATTTACACATATCCCAGTCTAATCAAGCAATTAGCATGTGACTTGCTCTCTGGCATATACTTTGCTTTTTAAACTCTTAATAAGCAACACAATTCAACACGGCCAAGCGTTTTGAAAGATCGCACCATTGCCTACGATTATGTAGACGGACCCTTATGGCTGTCGCCTCAGCAGTGTCACAGGTTAATATCTTTGTTATTTTCGATTTAACGGATTTTTTTGTATCAGAGAAACTGGCACCGGTATTGCCAAGCTCAGATTCTTAAAATGTAACGTATGTTATCAATTTTAATGCAATAAATCATATGATTTCCAGAAAGCAGTTTTTATATAAGATTCTGTTTCATGGGGTCCAAACACTGGCCTTATTCGGTGAGGTGTCAGAAGAGAGCACACCATGCCAGGATGTGGATTTTCTCAGGCTCACGGAGCTGGGTCCATCCCTGTTGAAAATTGAAGCCGAACGCTTGGGAATTGACCCGGCACGTATTGATGAAGCGGAGCTGCGGAGGAAGGTATATGCTGCATTGTCTCAACAGTGCCGCTAATACTCTTCATCCATGTAACGATAGAATCAACAAAAATAAGGAGGGAGAAATGGAACTGTTTGGAGCAGGCTATTTAGAGGAGCGCAAACTGGTTCAGCGCTGGCCGCAGCCGATCCCGGCAATTGTCGCACTGATGCTGACCATGGCGGTTTTTTACGCCACATGGTGGATTTTCCAGGATCCGCGGGGCTGGCTACGGATGTATACTCCCTACGTGGGTTACATGTACACGCGCTGGTGGCTGATCATGCTGATCTGGATGGTCTATATTTTCAACTACTGGCCGTTCAAACGCAGTTGGCTCGAAAAAACACATCCTCTGGTAAAGGGAGGCATCCTGACGGCCATATCTGTCTTTATCCTGTACATTCTCATTAAGGGTTTTTTCGAGGGGCTGCTGGGCAACTTCGGGATCGCCTATTTTAATCCTCAAAGACTCATGAAGCTGCCCAGAATGACGGAGTTTTTTGCCCTGGAGTATGCATCGCTGGCTTGCCTGATGTTCGCAGCGATCGCCTCTTGGTTAAGCCCTGCTTGGGTGGTTGCCTTGGAGGAGTACCATGGAAGAATATGAAACAGCCCGGTAAGGGTATCAGCATCCTGGTCATGACCTTCTTCCTGAGCACGGTGATTTACTTCATGACCATGCACTCCCACATGGGCATCCTCTATTACCCGTGGCAGTATTTTAGGTCCGTTGCACCACCCTATTGGGAGCAATTCGCAAACACGGTTTCGGGAAACTTCCACGTGGCCTGGATCATGTGCTGCACAGTGATGGCCTGGATTGTAGAAACCATATGGGAACGCTTTCCGTTTAAACTGATCAAAACGGACTGGCTGCGGCGCGTGACGGCCTTCTTCGGGATCATCGCCATGGCCTGGGCCATGCTTTTCTTCCTTTATTTTGCACAAGAGCTGACTTGGGGGCCAGCCATACGCGGAACGCGCCTGATCAATGCACCCGATTGGCGCTGGCTGCATGTCGGAGAGATGGCGGTATTCTTCCTTGTTCCGGCGATTTTCATCACTTTTTACTGCGGCAACTGGCCGCGACGCTTTAGCCTGCCGGTAAATGTGCTTATCAGGACAGCCATCACTATAGCTGCCGCGATCTTGCTGTATATCGTCTACTACAAGACATCCCACGATTTTCTTGGAACACAGAAGGGATTTATGCATGAGTCGCAGTTCCCAATGATACCAACCATCTGGCTTATCAACATCTGGCTCGTGCACCACTGGTTCATGGACAACTGGCCGGCTTGGAAGATGATACCCAAGACTGCCGATGAAATCGTCCAGGACCATGCCGCCGAAAAGGCGAAACTGGCAGAGATCAGGTGGAGTCCATCTCTGGGCTGGGGTATGGGGGTCGGCGCCGTGTGTGGCGTTGTCGTGTACTTCATCACCCTGAACATTCTGCCCTGGGCATATAAATCCATCATCATCAAGTAGACTAAGACAAGGAGGAGTTATGTCTGAAGAAAAAGGCAAGTTCAACCGCCGGGACTTTTTCAAGGGTGCTGCCATGGGCGTCTTAGGAAGTACCGCTTTAGGAATGGGTCTTTATTCCTATTCCCCTTGGCGTAAATCCCACTTTCCTGAAGTGAAACGCAAGATGAAGGACATCGGCGCCTGCAAGAGCATCAAGGTAACCAATATCTCCGAAACCAGTTGGTTCAAAAATGCAACCTTGATGGGCGATATCAAGGGCGCCGGGGGCCTTCTGGTGAATCAGTACAGTTATAATTGGCCGCCGTTCGGCGACGGCACCGGTCTGGGCAAAGGCACCTACGAGAAGGGTATTGCCAAGATAAAACATCTTTTGCCGAACAACCTGGAGGAGGCCTTGGCGGTTACCGAGAGACTTTCGGTGAGTCCGGAGAATGCCGGTGGGTTCGCCGCTTTGGTTGAAGTGGAGGAACTGAACGGCAAGAAAAGAAAATTTCTTCTCGACAGCGGTTGGTCGTATAAATGGATGGACGAGTGTTTCAAGCGCGAGGGCATTGACCAGATGCTGAAAAACAGGGAAATTGAGGCTTTGATCATTTCCCATGAACACTTCGATCATTACTGGGGGGTTCCGGTTACCTACAAGTACGACCCGGCAATCACAACTTACATTCCTGACGGGTTCTACCCCGAAGGCCTGCAATACTTAAAAGATGCGGGCCATAAGGGCAAGGTGGTCAAAGTCAAGCCGGGGCTCAATACCATCATCCCCGGCTTGGCGACCTTTGTCTTCGCCGTTCCCATCATCTGCAGAGTGTACGGTGAGCAAGCGATTTACGCCAACGTGAAGGATCACGGTCTCGTCAGCGTCACCGGCTGCTGCCACTTCGGCATCATCCAGTTTGCCGAGACAGCCTTCCGGGAGATTGGTTACGAGAAAAACCAGCTTTACGGCATTTACGGTGGCCTGCATATTTCCCCCTTCGAGGATTGGGATCCTAAATATGACGACCTGGTAATTTCTTTAGGTAAATATGGGTTCCAAAAGATTGGGTGTAATCACTGCACGGGGGTTCTCTGTGCCAAGAAGTTCATCGAACGAGGTTATCCGGTACAGAAGGGCACGGCCCGTTATCGAACGCCGGATTCGGCATATCTGGGAAACGGGGACAAGATAGGCTTTGGGATTGAGGTGTGATAATTTGCAAGAGGGAGGTGCACTATGATTGAGACTTTTAAATGGAGAGGGAAATTCCTGCTGCTGTTGCTATTGCTGAGCGGTACGCTCGGCTTTTTCAGAATTAAGGTCAGCCCGGAGATGAAAGAACTGATCGACAGCTTCACCAACCGGGCGCAGAGGGCGGCGGTATTCCAAAAATACGGCGAACCCGGCATCGTACCTAAAGAACTGACGCTTTGCGACATGACCAAACCGGTTGTGACAAAGGTATCTGAAAAAGATGGTATAATCTATTACACGTTGGAGTCCCGGGTCGAAAAATGCGAGAATTCACCAGCGGCCGATGGCACGGTGAGGATTTTCGAGATGGGATGGAAAAATCGCAAGATCGTCAAGTTTACATGGGGCGGCCCTAAGGGTGGCAAGGTAGAATACTGAGAAAACAGCTTCGCCACTGTTGCAAGATGGCTCTTGGGCAAGAAGGAAGGGTATCATGAGACGAATTGTTTGGATGTTATTTTTTAGTTACTTTCTGATGGGCCTGGCTTGGGCTAGTCCGGGAACCGGTATCATTCCAGAAATGAAGGAATGCATGGAATCCCACGGTTCGCAGGCTCAGTATGCCGCCGTATTGCAGAAGTACTGCGATCCCGGCATCATCCGCCAAGCCATGGGGCTTCTGGTCATCAAGGAGCCTCATATTGTCAATACAGATGAAGAGGGGTCCGGTGATCACCTACACCGTTGAAAGCCGCACTGTCGCGACATCAAGCGAAATCCCAAGCGATGTGGTTCAAGTCTACCGGGTGAGCTGGAAAGATGGCCGGGTGGTCTCGCTCAAGTTCCTGGGGCCGAAAAGAACCATGGGCAAAGAATGATGTGCTGATGTCGTCTTGATGGAAAAGGAAGAAGACTCGTTATGAAGCTACGGAATTTTTTTCAAGGGGACATCAGGGACGACGCGGAAAACGGGATACAGGAACTCATGCGCGCGATCCTGGTGCGTGCCCAGTTTAGCCCAGGTGTGCGCCATGCGATCGGATGGAGGTGATTGAAGCAGTCGATCAACGCGGTGGAGGGATGGATTGCCAAGATCAGGGGCTACGCCGGTATTTTCGGACTGCACTTTGAGGGTATAGAGGAAACTCCGGGATGGTTCACGGGAAGCTTCGGCCTGTGTTATTTCGCAGACCCGGATGAGGCATTGGTTGAACACTGTTCGCTCCTTGCTGCAGCTTACTGCCAGCGGCCGGACTACATATCTCTCGTACGCGAGTTTCTGCAGCACGATAAAATGGCATCATATTTCAGAGTTGGCAAACTGTTTTTGGCCATTGATATCAGGCAACGGTACTTGTATCTGGGTATGGAAAGCCTGTCTGTGCAGCGCAGCATTGCAAAGGACGGTGTTTGCCTGCAGCATAACGGACATATGGTGCAGGTGATAAAACCCGGCGAGTATGATCAGGACTTTCCTGCCCTGCCCGTAACGCAAGCCTTTTTCGACGTTCTTGCCTCCTCGCTGGTGTTCCATCTTGAGCAGTCCCCAGACTGGATGCTTGAGCGGTGCTTCCCAGGGGTAGAGATTGTTTATGATAATGAGGGGATAATCCGAAAGTCACCCGCTTCGGATATTCATGAAGTTCTTATCGGTTTAGGATTCGGCGATTGCCGGTTCGGAGATATTTTATGAGGCGTTAACCGTCAATAATTGTGTTCCAAGCAGGGAAATGCAGTGGCGGCCGTCGGAGGCTGTGCCGCCGGATTACGAAGGTATGCAGTGGTGGAGAGCCCACCAAATGAGGGACAACCGGACCATCGACTTATCGAGTATCAGACCCAGTGCAGCCGCTTCGTTGCGGTAATTCAGAATGAGATCGGCGAGGTCGGCCTGGACGGGAAGCTCTTGGATTACACGATCACAGAGATTGACGAGGGGTGCGTATGTTGCAGCCTGGTGGGAAATCTGAAGCGGGCCGTGAATGGCATCCTGTCGTCCTTCCAGCCCGATTACATAATCCTCGAAACTACGGGGGTGGCCAAACCCCCTCAACCTGCTTGATGAGATCGTAGAACTGGAAGCTCAGGTGCGATACGACTGCACGGTCACAGTGGTCGATGGGTTGAATCTCGATTACACGTTGTCCCAATTTGCGGTTGCAGCCGACCAGATACGAGCTGCGGATGTCCTGCTGCTGAACAAGTGTGACCTTGTTAGCGAGGCATGTCTGCAGAAAGCACACAGACTGCTTCATGACATACAACCAAACGCCATCGTGTTTATGACAACGCAAGGCGATTTAAACCCGGCCCTGATTTTCGATGTGGAAGACCGGTTGCTGGAGAAGAAGGACGCATCGCCAGTGGTGTCAGGTTGGAAATCGCCCATCCATACTTCCCACATTCACGATGGATTGTGGTGTAAAACACTGCCAATCCCAGGCCCACTGAACCGAAAGGACTTTCTTTCCGCGGTTGAATCGCTTCCGCCCACAGTCTTTCGTGTCAAAGGAATTCTCGAGTTTTCGGACTCCCCCCCCCCCCCGTGCTGTTTCAATACGTCGCGGGTCGCTTTGAATTGTCGTTATTCCACCAGCATGCGGTTACAGATCGATTTCTGACCATTATCGGGCAAGGGGACGGGCAGGAAGGCTTTCTCTCTTTTATCTCGATGGGCTCATTGCCAGCGGACGGAACTTCTTCACCAACAATAAAACTATCAGGTAGAATGGTTGCCGTATGAAAAAACACAAAATACCAGTGGCGAAAGAAGGTTGGCCGTTCATTCTTGCCCTTGCGATCTTTACCATGGCGCTGTTTGTTTTTGGCTGGACGAGCATAGGAATGTTATCGCTTATCCTCACCCTGTTCGTCCTCTCCTTCTTCCGTGACCCGGAGCGTATAGTCCCGGAAGGACAAAATGTGGTCGTCTCCCCAGCAGATGGCAAGGTGGTCGTAATCAAGGACATCTACGAACCCGATTATCTCCAAGAGGAAGTGACGCAGATCAGCATTTTTCTTTCCGTGTTCAACGTGCACGTAAATCGTACGCCGATCGGCGGTGTGATCGAGACGGTAAAGTACAACCACGGCAGATTTCACATCGCCTCGGTTGACAATGCGTCCCTCGCCAACAAACAGATCGGGATGGTCATTCGGGATGGAAACCGCAGGCTTCTCGTCAAACAGATTGCCGGATTTATTGCCCGGCGTGTCGTCTGCTACGCGAAACCAGGCGATATGATTAAAAAGGGCGATCGTTACGGCCTGATCCGCTTCGGATCGCGGGCCGACATTTTCCTGCCCAAGGACGCCGAGATCAAGGTGCAGCTTGGCGACAGAGTCAAAGGGGCGCGGGACATCATTGGGTTATTGAAAGAGGAATGACCTGCCGCAAACGTTTGCTATCCTTGCCGCTTAATCAATGGCGTTGCCCCAGGGATTTATCCAGGGGTCCGTAGCGCAGGCCTGGCAAAAAACCTTGGTATTGATTGAACCGCAATCCTGCTGTCATATGTCAAATTTCCGGCAAGTTCGGCGCAGAGGCTTTTCACAGCCGTCGCAATAGATTATCGCAGGGAATTTGAAGCAGACCTGACAGATTTCCGTGCCATCGGTGAGACGCATATCGAAACCTCCACATATTATGGGTTTTCTTCTTTCACACGATTCGTTGGCGGCACATATATTATTACCATGCAGGGAAATGCAAGTCTCCATTACGGCAAAGGGGTTTTGCAAGGTTCTGGAGGGAAAGATAGAGTCGCATATACGCAACCTTTTTTAATTCCTTGCATCAATACAACCCTGAACTCCCCTACTAATGACCACACCCGAGGCGACTGTAGTCATTAGCATAGTGAAATTACTTGTTAAAAGAGCTAGAAGGGAAAGAAGGCTGAATAAACCTACCGTAAACAGCGAGAAAGATGACCATGAAATCGCGAGAAGAATCGTTGAATTTGAGAATTTTTCCCGATGGAGAAAGCAGTTTGAATTTACAGGCCTGTGGGCGCGCGTTGTTCAGCATGAAATGGATCACCTGGAAGGTATTTTGATATGCGATCACGGAAAGAACGTATATGCCGGAAAGGTCATGAAAAATGGGACATGATCATGGCGGAGCTAAGTATTTATCCTTTGAAGACCGATTCGCTTTAAATAGGGAGCAGCAAAAATGGCGGTTAAAATTGACGAAAGCAAATGCACCTGATTGGGGATATGTGTCGAGGCCTGTCCCGCGAGGGCCATAACCGTTGACCAGGTGGCAAAAATCGATGGGGATATTTGTGCCGATTGCTGGTGTTGTGTGGAGGAATGTCCCAACGAAGCCCTTTTCATGGAGGGGATGAAAACAGCGCCATCTTCCCGGAATTATTCCTCACCGCCGTCCCAAATCCCCACCATGCGCGGAGCGGCATCACAGGGATCTCCCCGGCTCCTTGGCAACCGGTCGAGGTTTCAATATGTCAATCGGAGCAGCGGCCTCCTGGAACAGATCTTTAATTTTCTCGTCAGGTTGGGAGGGCGAGGCGGCGGACGGGGCAGAAGTTGCGGCGGAAGGAGAGGACGTGGAAAGAGGAGGACTCCGTAAGTTGCGAAAGCGAAAAAAACATACTACTTGAAGAAAAATATCTATGAAGATTACTATCCTTTATGACAATGAGACGCGGCGAAAGGACCTCAAGGCCGATTGGGCTTTTCCTGCGTCGTGGATATCGTCTGCCTTACCCACTGCACTCAGCACCAAGCGGAGATAGAATCTTTATTTCCCGGAAAGTGCATCCCCGGCGGCGTGGGGGCGGTAATCGAATTGTAAGTGCGGCAGATCGTTCTCCTTCACCAAGTGTCCCTTCTTGAATGCCATTCCCTTGAATTGCCCCGGGCGGATTTCGGTCATATCATGAGCCAGAACGGTCCCGACGGCCTCTTCGATGGGAATGGCGGTTGCAGAAGATCTGAATTTGGTCGGCATAAAAAGTAACACCTTCTTAATGGCTTGAAGGGCTATCCGGTTATTTATTCAAAGATAAATGACCCGTCATACCGGAGAAAGTCCTCCAGTGTCTGTCTGTGGACAGGCACAATTTTTTCGGGCAGTTCCGATCCGGGGTAAAAACGGACCGCAGCACCCTCTTGTCCATCTGCATGAGGTGATCTGCGCCAATTACGGACGATGAAGGCAATGGCGAAGCACTGCACCTCGTCGCCGTTCGGATAGGAGAATTTTTGGTCGGGACCGCAGTAAAGTCCCATTGGTTCCGCCTCAATAACTTCCAGGGATGTCTCTTCCCTTATCTCCTGCCTGAGTGCTTCAAGAGCCGTTTCATCAAGTTCAACAGAACCGCCGGGAAAGCACCACAGGGCGTTATCCCGACGGTGTTGCAGGAGTATCTCCTCGTTACTGTTGACAATGATCGCCCGCACGCCGGGCACAAAAACGCGGCACGAGACCACGAGCCTTCGTATCTCCATAGCATAATTCATTGATATTCGAACCTCCCACCGCCTTTTACTTCAATAAAGTCAGTCGCTTGATTCCCATTATCTGCCGGAAATTCGCATCTTGGCTGATGCATTGGATGGCCAAATGGGGATTGAGAACCATGGTTCCGGAAACGGCATCCACACCGTGGTCAAAAAGAATCGGGGACAGGGGCGCCGTATGGCCTAGCAGCATCACGAAGGCCCCGGGCGAGCAAAGGGCGAGGAGTGCCTCGATAGTATGATTGGTCAGGGCCGTCCCTGTAATCGCCACTACATCCGCTTGGGGAATCAGGCGGTCGGCTTGGGCCTCCTCGAAATCACCTTCCCGTGGATTCTTCTCGATGACCAAAAGTTTCTTGGTCTCTATTCAGGAAGGGGAAATGACCGACGATCGCAATCCGCTTGCCCTCCCCCTTTTCCAAAATCAGGTCGGCGCCGTTCAATTCCAGGCAGGATGACCCGTCGATTTCCAGCAGGGAATTGATGGCCGCCATCCCGATGGCCGCTTCAAGGATACTTTCCGATATCCCATGTTAACCAGCTCCAGCGGTGTCTTATCCAACAGGCATCCCGGTTCTTTGACCAGTGGCTGGTTCTGGCGCAAAGTATCATGGGGCAGGGTGGCCGCAAGTCGGCAGTTCCTGGTCAAAACGGCGGTATGGAACACCACCTGGCGGATGTCGTGAACCGAAGCATTCATATCGAGCGTCGAAATTAAATGATCAACCATGTCCATTGGTTCTAAAAACTCGATAGTTTTATGATTTTTGAGGGGATGCATTTGGAACTCTTCGTCATTCCGGCGCTGCGTTCACGTTCAGCCACCGATACCATTCATTGAGCGAACACATTTGCGAAGTTTATTTTTTCCCAGGCCGTGACCTTTCGGTTTATTCAGGATCGTATCCTAGATAAGCATAAGCAGATGGCTGTCTTTCCCCTCCCGATAAACATTGTTCTCCAGGTGTATCAACAGCGACTCAGTCGTCGTTTCTCATCTTTCTTCTTGGGAATTCCATGGTCGTGAGACAAACAAGGGAATCACCATTCATTACCTCTTTCGCAAAGGGGGCGGCAGGTGGGATTTTCAATTAAAACCTGGGGACATGATCCCAATTCCGGGCGAAATCGAGTCACATCCCCAGTTTTTATCCAGATTTCTGATTATGCTTCGGCGGGGATGCTGAAGCGCCAAGCGCAGAACCATTCTTCGGGATGGGCGTCTGGAGGGCAACCGATACATTCGCAAATAATCCGGCTGTCGATGTGTTCCCCGAAGTGGCGGTATTCCACCAGCCCTGCCGACTTGCATGGATAATCCTCGAGACCCCGGCTTTTTCTTGCTAATTGGACACGGCAGTCGTTCATTTGCAAGACGAAGCTCTCCGGCCCTTCGTCGACAATTGATTGGACATTGACACGGGCGTACATCCGGGAATGGAGGGCCTGCTTGAGTCCCTCCATTCCCGCTTGGCATAGTCTTGCCGGTCTTGCAAACATGGATTCATCCAAAGTCTATTTTACAAGAGCGGCTCTTGACTTACTTCACACCGGAACCCACGCGTCTTTTCCTTGCTTTCAATACACTGCCGCAGAGCCTTTTGCACAGCCATAGCGGCCAGCAAGGCACAGTGAACATGATCTTGGGGCATCTTTTCCAGCCGTTTGAGCATAGCGCTTTGAGTTATGCCGATACATTCCCGTACGTACGTTCCCTCTGCCATCTCCGCCGCGACGGAACAGGCGGCGATGCTTAACATACACCCATCGGTCAGAAATTTTGCTTCCCCGACCTTCTCACCCTTCATCCTAAGGAACATCTCGACGGTATCACCACATACTCCGGTTATCTTTGCATAACCTTCCGGATCATCTATAGTGCCGCAGTTGCCTGGATTGGTTCCATATTCTATGATTGTCTCCGAAAAGATCTCTCGAGCCTTTTCATATACCATCCCCAGCATTATTTCTTTAATTTCTTCATCTTTTCCCATAGGTCACCTCATTGTTCGTGGATACTTTCCGCCATCAGGCAAAATGATACTTTTAAGCAATCCTTATGCCTGATGATGGGAATACATATGCAGAATGTCAAAAGATTAATTAAAGATGAACGATGCTGGAAGGCGTAGCGGCGGTTTATGTTGTATAGACGCTGGTTTTGAGGATAAACGAGAGTTCCTCTACACGTCAACAACAAGCGCCGGTCCGACATGAGCCGAGCAAATGTTTTTTGCGACGCTGCACATATGCGACTCTGTGCATTCCGCAGCGTCGCATATGTGCATCTATAGTGATCATTACCTCTGCCATTATTACCAGCTATCCATCTTATATTATTCACGATCAGCAGATTATCTTCTCCCAGGCATGTCCTTTGCGAGCATATGTTGCTTTTAAAGTTATATTTGAACCAGGCTTAATGTTTTGAAAGATTGCTCGATCACACATGATCACAAAGAGGTAATCATTATGACCATCGCATTAGCGGCTTCACAAGATCATATTGCTACGGTTTTCGATTCCGCAGATTCTTTTGTAATCATTGACACAGGCACCCCGGAAAAGCAGAAAATCGAGTACCTGCCGCCGGGACTATCTGCCGTACAAATGATTAAAGTACTACGCGAGCTGAAAATAACGGTGCTGTTGTGCGGGGCCATTTCAGTTTATTCTCAGCAAATGATCGAAGCGGCGGATATCCTCGTGATTTCTTTTCTGAAGGGAGAGCTGAAAGATGTGGCGGCAGCCTTTTTTGCTAACCGCCTGGACAATTCGGCGTTTTGCCTGCCTGGATGTCACCGCGGGTGGCAACGGATGGCCATGGGAAAAGGATGGGAAGGAACGCCAAGCCTTACGGAGAGACCACGTGGACAACGAAGGATAGGAAAATCATGAAGATAGCGGTAACAGCACAAAATCCCGGATGGACGGAATTATTGGATACTCGTTTTGGCCGGGCCGCCTGTTTTGTCATTGTTGATGGAGAGACAAAAGAGTGGCAGGCCGTGGAAAACCGGCAGAACCGTCAAGCAACACAAGGGACAGGCATCCAGGCCGCCCGCACTATCATTGACCAGGGCGCGGAAGTTCTGATCAGCGGCAATGTAGGACCGAAGGCCTTCCGCGTATTGCAGGCAGCGTCGGTGCGCATGTTCCGCACTGACCCGGCGGTGCAAAAGACGGTGTCCGATGCCGTCGCGGCCTGGGAACGGGGAGAACTGGAGGAAATTAAGGCAGCCACGGTGGAAGGCCACAGTGTATAAAAATAATGATTATTTAGGAGGTGTAAATATGCCCAGAGGAGATAGAACGGGACCCTCAGGATTGGGTCCCATGAGCGGCAGGGGCGCAGGGTTTTGCGCCGGGTCCGGAATACCGGGGTTTGCCAACGGCGCGCCGGGAAGAATGGCCGGATGGTTTTCATGCATGCGAAGGGGTGGCCGCGGTAATCGCAACTGGTTTCACAGGACCGGTCTTTTCGGCTGGCAGCGGGGCGGGGCGGACAATTACGGACCAGCTTCCGGCCCGATCCAGACAAAAGATAATGAAATCCAGGCCATGAAGGATGAGTTGCAGGGTTTTGAAAGAGCGGCGGAACAAATCCGATCGCGTCTGACAGAACTGGAAAAGGCCCCGTGAAAATTGCCTTTGCCAGCGGCAAGGGCGGCACGGGAAAGACCACCGTAGCGGTCAATGTTGCGTACATCCTCCAGCAGTGCGGCGCAGACGTCCAGCTTCTCGATTGCGATGTGGAAGAACCAAACGCTCATCTCTTCCTCCAACCACGGATGGACAGGAGCATCCCGGCGACCGTGAAAAGACCTGAGGCCGCGGAAGATCGTTGCACCGGTTGCGGCGTCTGCGCCGACTACTGCGAGTTTAACGCCATCACCGTTTTTAAGAGTACGGTAATTATCTTTCCGGAGTTATGCCACGGCTGCGGGGTATGCGCTTGGTTCTGCCCGGAAAGGATCATCACGGAAACAGATCGGCCCATCGGGGTCATTGAAGGCGGAATGGCGAAAGGCATCCGCTTCCTCCAGGGTCGTCTGAACATCGGCGAGGTCATCGCCCCGCCGATGATCCGTCAGGTAAAGGAGCAGGCCCAGGCAGCGGCCGTCACCCTGATTGACTGCCCACCGGGAAACTCCTGCCCCCTTATCGAGGCGGTGCGGGATACGGATCTGGTTATTTTGGTCTCAGAACCGACGCCCTTTGGTCTCTATGATCTTTCCCTGACCGTAGCATCCCTTAAAGAACTGGGCCTGCCCGCAGGGGTTGTCGTCAATCGTTGCGACATCGGCAATGACGAGTTGTATTTATTTTGCCGGCAGGAAAATATCCCCATTCTGGCCGAGATTCCCCACGACCGGCGCATCGCGGAAAGCTATTCCCGGGGCGGTTTGATTAGCGAAGAGCTACCGGAATACCGGGAACTTTTCGCCTCCCTATGGGAAAATGTGCTGGCCCTAGTTATGGAGAAAGGTGGACAACCGCCGACGGCCCGGAGAGGAACAGCGTCATGACAAGAGAAATCACCATTCTCAGTGGCAAAGGGGGGTCCGGGAAGACAACTGTAACGGGAGCCCTGGCCGCTCTGGGGGAAAACAAGATTCTCGTGGATGCGGACGTGGATGCGCCGGATCTCCACCTGATCCTGCAGCCGCAGATCAAGAGGCGAGAATCGTTTTTCGGTTCCAAGAAGGCAAAGATTATTCCAGAGGCATGTTTTCAGTGTTGGCTGTGCGTCACTTCCTGCCGTTTCGGAGCAATCAAGGCAGGAGAACCTCCTAAAATCAACCCCCTATTTTGCGAAGGTTGCGGTCTCTGTGAACGGATCTGTCCGGCCGAAGCCATTGAATTTGCCGAGGCCCGGACAGGGGAATGGTATGTATCGGATATGGCCTATGGACCGATGGTCCACGCCCGCCTTGACCCGGCGCAGGGGAATTCAGGGAAACTGGTCAGCCTGATCCGCGCCGAAGGGCGGAAAATTGCAGAGGAAAAAAGAGCGGACTTCATTCTCACCGATGGACCGCCGGGGATCGGCTGCCCGGTCATCGCCTCCCTGGCGGGGGCCGGTCTCGTGTTGATTGTTACGGAGCCTACCCTTTCCGGGGAACACGACCTCCGGCGGCTGGCGGAGCTGATTGCCCTGTTCAAGATCCCCGCTTGGGTCTGCGTAAACAAGTGGGATCTGAATCGGGAGATGACTCTCAAGATTGAAGAAGCCTCCCGCGCCCTGGGAATGTCCGTTGCCGGAAGAATACGTTTCGATCTGACGACTGTCCAGGCCCAACTGCGGGGTCGCTCCGTCATGGATTACCCGGAAAGTCCGGCAGCCAAGGATATTGAAGAAATCTGGAAACAACTCGAAAGGATGCAAGGGTAACGGCCAGATCAGTACGACACAAATAATTTAGGAGGCTAACTTAATTGATGAGCAAGTCAGAAAATGTGCTTCCCCTCGCCGGCGGGGATCATAAGCAGCAAAAAGGAAATCCTGAACGGATGCAGGAGCGCCAGCGAGAGGAAGAACAATTACGGGAGAAGATGGGGCAGATCCGCCACAAGATCCTTGTCCTCTCCGGGAAAGGTGGCGTCGGCAAGAGCACCGTGGCGGTCAACATCGCTGTCGCCCTCGGGATGGAAGGGAAGAAGGTAGGGCTCCTGGATGTTGATTTTCACGGCCCCAGCAGCCCGACCCTGCTCGGCCTCGGCAACCAGTCAATGCGGACAGACGGCAAAAACGCTTTTCCTCTGGATTATGTCTATGGAATCAAGGTGGTCTCCCTGGGGCTCCTCCTGCCCGATAAGGATGAAGCCGTAATCTGGCGGGGACCATTGAAAATGGGAGTAATCAGACAATTCCTGGCGGAGATTCAATGGGGGGAACTCGACTATCTGATAATTGATTTTCCTCCGGGGACCGGGGACGAACCCCTCTCCGTGGCCCAAATGTTGCCGGAAAGCGACGGTGCCGTTATCGTCACGACGCCCCAGGAGCTTTCCCTGGCTGATGTCCGAAAATCCATCAGTTTCTGCCGGCAGGTAAAGGTACCCATCCTCGGCGTCGTCGAGAACATGAGCGGCCTTAGCTGCCCCCATTGCGGCAAGCTTATCGACCTGTTCAAAGCGGGAGGCGGCGAGGCCATGGCCAGGAAGCTGAAGGTTCCCTTCCTCGGTCGCATCCCTCTGGAGCCGGTCATCGTTGAAGCTTCGGACAGCGGTAAACCCTTTATCTATCACAACAACCAGACGGAAGCGGCCAAGGCCTTTTTGGAAGGAATCGTCATGCCCTTGCTCGCTCTCGATCCGGTTAAATAGCAAGCAGCATCCCGGGAACTTAATCCGGTAAAAAAGACCAAATAAAATATGAGGTGAATAGAAATGCAATTACTAAGAATCGCCGTGCCTACCGTGGACGGCTACCTGTGCCCCCATTTCGGCCACTGCAGCGCCTTTGTCCTGATGGACGTGGATAAGGAAAACAAGACAATTATAAAAAAAGAGTCCTATGAGGCCCCGCCCCACGAACCGGGATTGCTACCCTCCTGGTTGGCGGAAAAGGGGGCTGATCTTATCATCGCCGGCGGGATGGGGGCCAGGGCGCAGGACCTTTTCAACCATAAGGGCATCGGTGTCATCGTCGGCGCCCCCTCCGAAACCCCGGAAAAGGTTGTGAACGACTACCTGAGTGGGTCCCTGCTTTGCGGCCAGAACCTCTGCGATCACTGATTTCCGTGCCGGGGTCAACACATGCCTATTTACGAATACAAGTGCCCAACGTGCGGAAAGGTATCAGAATTTATAGAAAAAATGAATGGTGAATGGAAAGAGCCCCGTTGCCGCTTCTGTGGCGGCGCCGATCTGTGTCGCCTGATGTCTCCAAGCCTTCTCCCCCGGAGCGGTCCCGTAATTGCCTCCCAGGGAGGGAAAACCTGCTGCGGCCGGGCGGAGCGTTGTGACGTCCCACCCTGTTCATCCGGAGGAGGTTGCGGGCGTTGAGCCTTCAGCAACCCCTTAAGGTGGGGCAAAGCTTTCGTGGCGTCATGGACAAAGACTGTCAATTCCGGGTTATGATCAAGGAGATCCGCCGTCGCGAAAAGCAAGCCATTACGGGCTACTGGTTCAACATCATCGAGGCTGCCGGCTGCCGCTTTCTCCACGGGCCAATCGAAGCGGCCGGAAATAAGAATACGGAAGATCATAGGCTGGCGCTGATCGCCGGGGATATGCGTCCGGAAGATATCGCCGGCTTCTGGCCGGAGGCGGCCGGATATCCGCTTGCAGGTGAGGAGGCAAGGCCCATTATTGATTACATCGCCGACCTGGATGGAAAGAACGTGGAGCTTGTCGTTCCTTTGCGCAATCGCGCCCTTCCGGTCCGCTGGGTAAGCTTCGAAGACTCCCGAGAGTATCCCATATACGCGGCAAGCATTTATCCGGAGATATTGAAGGCCGTCCAGGGCATCTCCTTCCGGTGCATTCTCGATGTTGGTTGCGGTTCGGGCAATCTTTTACAAGCCTTCAGAGACCTCTATCCGCAGGCTTATTTTTACGGCGTGGATATCAGTCCGGATAATGTGGAGGCTGCCGGGGAAAAGGGATTTGCCCATGTCTGTGAGGGAGACGCCCAGTCCCTGGACAAACTGTTTGCCGAAGAAATATTGTTTGATCTGATCATTTTCTGCGGCGTCCTGAACCGTCAGATCATGGACGCAGAGACCGCATCGACCATACTGAAAAAAAGCATAAAACTTCTGGCGCCAAGGGGTCATATCCTCATCACCGGATATTCTTCCTGCCATTTTGCCGCTCGGGACCTCGCCGGGATGGGACTCACGGTCATGAAAAAAAGCATCCCAGAGAATATTTTCAGGACTTACGATGAGTTTTATCTCCGCCAGTTATACTTGGCCCAAAAGGAATAATTCTATACGAGGCAAGGAAATGATTCTTTACAAACCCATCGGCGTCATCCATTCTCCCTTCCGGGACCAGGAAGGCATGCCGATCCAACCGGCGGGGGCGAGGGGAATCCAGGGATGGATCGATATAAATGATGATTATATGGAGGGACTCCGAAATCTTGAAGGGTTTTCTCACATCATCCTTTTGTATCATTTTCACCTTTCCAACGGCTATGATCTTAAATTGACACCTTTTCTGGATAAAGCTAAAAAAGGCCTCTTTTCCACCCGCGCCCCGCGCCGTCCCAACCCTATCGGCCTTTCTGTGGTAAAACTCGTCTGCATAGAGGGGAAGATAATAAAGATTGAAAATATTGATATTGCTGATGAGACACCGCTTTTGGACATCAAACCCTATGTTCCCGCTTTTGATGCCTTTTCCGATGCGACAAGTGGCTGGGTGAAGGGCAAAGCGGAATGGCTGTGTGATATCCGGGCCGATGACCGGTTCAGCAAAGAAAATGGTTAAGGTATGGAGGGTGTTAGGTTATAAATGGAGCATCATTGAGTAGTCGATAGAAAACATAAATATTGTAGCAAGTTAGGAGAAGGAAGAGATGTTTCACGAAAAACAATGCGATTTTTGCGGCGAGTGTTTAGCGAAGTGCCATTATCTCGATTTCAATGCCGAAACGGGCTCCGAGGCCTTCCGGAAGCTGGTGGGGGGGGGGAAAGGTGGACTGGATTTATGATTGTGTGACCTGTATCGCCTGTAATGAATACTGTCCCAAGGACGCCCGGCCCTTTGACCTGATCCTGAAAAAGATGGAAGAAGCTGGCGATTTCACCGATCTGGACCTGCGGTCCCAAATGGCGGATCGCTTCAAGGCAGACGGGGCACCGAAAGCCATAGAACCGAAGGACCGGGTCATGTCCATCTGCGTCATGGAAGGGAGCATGCCCTGGGCGATCCAGGGGAGTCTCTTCCAGGAACTGCCTCTCCTCAAGGGACGTCATTATTTCTGCAATGTCTTATTCGCCCACATGGGCGATGAATCTATTATGCGGGACCGCCTCCAGGGATTGGTTGACAACCTGGCCAAATCGGGAGCCAAGGAGATCGTCTTTGTCCATGACGACTGTTACGCCCTGCTGAAAGGCATGGCCCCGGAATTCGGGATCAAGCTGCCCTTCCGCCCCGTCTCCATCCTCGAATATCTGTCGGAATATCTCAAGGAACATCCCGGGCGGATCGATAAGCTCAACATGAAGGTCGCCTATCAGCGTCTCTGCGCCTCCCGTTACACACCGGAGAAGGATCATTACTTAGATGAAATCTTTGCCCTCATCGGTGTGGAGCGCGTCGCCCGCCAGTACGATGGGATTAATGCCATCTGCTGCGGCGTGGAACTGGCCGGGCCGAACCTGAAACTCTTCCCCCGGGGCAAGAACTTCGAGCCCTTTCATGATAAAAATATCCAGGATGCGAAGGACCACGGTGCGGAGGCAATGGTTTATCTTTGCCCCATGTGCTACCGGACCCTGAACAAGCAAGTAAAAGGCGCGGGGATGGCCAACTACATGATCAGTGATATTTGCCGCCTCGCCATCGGTGAAACCCTGCCGGAGGATAAGCCGCTTTAACAGGAGAATGGTGATCACACCGCTCAAAGGAGGCTAATATTCCAGAGTTGCTTGTTTTTCACAGTGGAAATCCTTCCTGAATTTCCTGTAAGAAGGCCATAGTTGTAGCCGAGAAAATGAAGGAGAAGTACGGTGACAGATTAGAAATCCAAATTTACACCACGGACTCGATAGAGGCAGAAGCATATGATTTTAAGAGTTCAACGAATGTTCTATTCGAAAAAGAACTCGTTTCGGTTGATATAGCAACTGATAGGAATAAAATGGATGCTTTCCTTTCCTCAAAATTATAGAATTCGTCCCAACCTATGTCTTATACGGGGGAAGCTCATTGAGGCGTGGAATCAGGCAAATACATGAAACTCAGATAACCGGATCAGACATGAGATTGGCCCAACATCTGAACAGGGCGTTAAATTTCCTTTGTGAGGTAAGGCTACGATGCAAAAGAGAAGAATTGTTATTGTCGAAGGTTCCGCCGCCGGTCCCAAGGCGGCGGCAAAAGCGAGAAGAATCGATAACAGCGCCGAGGTTGTCATCTTGCAGAAAGAGGCCGATCTATCCATGGCTTCCTGTGGATATCCCTATTATGTCGGCGGTTATTTTGATGACCGGAACATGCTTCTTTGCACGCCCACGGGTGTAACAAGAAATCCCCTGTTCTATCTTAATGCAAAAGACATCGAGGCGAAGGTGAACTCGGAAGTGACCGCCATCGATCGAAAGGGACACACGGTTTCGTTCAGGAATACGGTCACTGGGGATGCGGGTGAAATGGCCTATGATAAACTGATCATTGCCACCGGTTCCGTGCCCCGTATGCCTCCCGTTCCCGGAGTAGGACTCGACGGCATTACCACCCTACAGTCCATGAAGGATGCCGACTTTCTCCGAAAAGTCAGAGATGAGGGGAAGATCAAGAAGGCAGTCGTGGTCGGGGGCGGGTTGATCGGTATCGAGACCTGCGAAGCCCTCCAGCTTGCGGGCGTCGAGATTACGGTGATTGAACTGCTGCCCCAGCTTCTCATGATTCTCGACTGGGAACTGGCTAAACTCGCGTCGAGAATCATGTGAAGGGCAAGGGAGCGAATGTCATCACCGATAACGGCATTGCCGAGTTTTTAGGCGATAACGGCAAATTGGCGGCGGTGAAACTCGAAAATGGAACGGAATTGCCCTGTGAACTGGCAGTGGTCGCAATCGGCGTCAGACCGAATATAAAACTGGCTAAAGAGGCAGGGTTGAAGATAGGAGAACTCGGTGGCTTGGAGGTCAATGAATATATGCAGACGTCAGATCCCGACATCTATGCCGTCGGAGATTGCGTCGAGACGATAAACCGCATTACCGGCAGGAAGGTTCTGGCTCCTTATGGCGATCTCGCCAACCTTCAGGGACGGGTGGCGGGAGAAAATGCGGCGGCTGAAAATACCGAGACCTTTCCCGGAACGATTCAGACGGGGATATGCAAGGTCTTCGATTACGCGGCGGGCTCGACGGGGCTGTCCGAGTCGGCAGCAAAGAAACTTGGTTATCAGGATATCATCACCGTCATCAACGCCAGCCCCGATAAGCCCGGTTTTATGGAGGGAAAGCTTCTGGTGACAAAGCTCGTGGCCGATAGGAAAACGGGAAAGATACTCGGCGCCCAGTGTGTCGGTCCCGGTAATGTGAGCAAGCAGATTGCACAGTGGGCCATGGCCATTCAGGGTCGCCTGACTGTTGATGATATCGTCAATGCCGATCTTCCCTATGCCCCGCCGTTTTCTCTGGCCATTGATCACTTTATCGCCACGGCTCACATCATGCAAAACAAAATGAAGGGCATTACCACCATGGAGGTCCGGGAGAAGGTGTTAAAAGACGAGAAGCCCTTCCTTATAGATACGAGAGGACCTGATGAATTTGAGGAAATGCGCCTTGGTATCGGCGAAAGGCTGATCCCCCTCGGTGCTCTGCGGAAGCACTTCAATGAACTTCCCGAGGATAAAGGAAAAGAAATTATCTGCTTTTGTAAGATCTCTCTCAGGGGGTATGAGGCCGCCCTCGTCCTCGAGGGCAAGGGATGGCATAACGTAAAAGTCATGGAGGGCGGTTTGATGGCTTGGCCATATCCGCGGGAAAAATAGTAAATCGGGAAATCGGGGGGGCAGATTCCCCTATTTCCCAAAGAAAAGACGGTCCATTGATGATCATCGAACCGGGGAGCTACCTCTTCTCAAAGATCGAATGCCGGGACTATGATATCCTGCTTCCCTTCTCCTGTCGCAAAACAGGGCAGTGCTGCAGCGTCTATGTGCCCCGGATTCCCTATGAGCATCTGGAGATCCTGTCGCAGTATTTGGGGCTAAAGGCCGATGCATTTATTGCGGACTATCAGTTTTATTATGGTAAAAAATTGAAGGGTCAAGCGGTGCGCTGCCCCTTTCTCGATGACCAAAACCTCTGTCAGATCTATCACCACACCCTGCGGCCTTGGGTATGCTATCTTTTTCCCTTTTCATACGGTGGCGAGGTGATTCCGTCCTGCCCGGCTCATGTGGAGCATCGCCAGTTGCTTGATTGTCTCGTGGCCGGGGGAAAAGAATACAATGTATATGATTCAGGTTTTTGCCCCAATCTCGAACTTCGGCCCATTCCGGAGGATCGCTGGTTGGGCATTTTAAAGAGATTTCAATCCGCTCCTTCCCTGCCGGAGCTGGCGGTGTCCTTTGTCGCCTTCAATGAGCCGTAGCTGATGGGAGAAGGAATGGCCATACACGGGTTCCGGGAATAGATTCGGCAGAGGACTTCTTCTTCGTTGCCCTGAATATGCTAATATTTGTCACTACGTAGTCAAGGACATACAATGGCACACAATAGTTGTCAATTATCCAACTTTAGGAGTTATCAATGGAATATATTGATTTACAAGGATTTACCGACCAAGCAATGGAACACGCCCAGCGGCCGCGTAACAAGGGAATCCTTCTCGAATTCAACGCCGAGGGTCGGATTACGGGACCGTGCGGAGAAACGATGGCCTTCTGACTGAATGTAAAGGACGAGATGATTCAAAATGCATCATTTTATACCACGGGATGCGGATCTTCCCTCGCATGCGGGAGTATGGCAACTTGTCTGGCCAAGGTCAAACCGATCGAGGAAGCGGCCCATCTAAGCCAGCAGGACATCCTGACTGCCTTGGGGGGAATGCCCCCCGAGGTGGAACACTGCGCCCTTTTGGCGGCTAATACCCTGAAGGCAGCTTGTGAAGATTATTTTAAGAACCAAAAAGGAGATTGAGGAGATGACAACAAACGATGTTAAATGGTTTAAAACCCACTGTGCCCGGATGGACCATGGGGGCTGCGGCCTCCTGGTAGGTGTGGAATACAACAAAATCGTTCAAATAAAGGGAGACCCGAACGGATTTCTCAACAAAGGCTATATCTGCCCGAAAGGGACCGTCTCGCCGGATAGACTGACCCATCCCGATCGCTTGAAACATCCCCTCCGCCGGGTCGGTGAAAAAGGGGCGGGAAAATGGGAACAAATTTCCTGGTCCGAGGCTTTAGGGACAATCGCCGACAATCTTAAGGGCATCCGGGAGAGGCACGGGGCGCGGGCCGTCGCCTTCGGAGTGGGCATGCCCAAAGGGCTCGATCATTTCTTCCAGATCCGCCTGGCCAACCTCTTCGGTTCCCCCAACGTCATCGCCTCCCAGGACGTCTGCCACGCCCCCCGGGAGATTACGGGCCTCCACACCTGCGGTTTTTATCCCGTCGTGGATTTTCATAAGCAAAGCAAGCTCGTAGTCCTCTGGGGAAGCAACATCACCTCCACCAACGAAGAGGGGGAGATCTGCAAGCTTCTGCTGGAACAGCTCAAGGTGGGCACGGAACTTATCGTCATCGACCCGCGCCGGATCGGCTTGGTAAAAAAATCAAAACACTGGCTTCAGATCCGTCCCGGCACGGACGTCGCCCTCGCCCTGGGATTTATCCATGTCATCATTAAGGAAGGTCTCTACGATACGGAATTCACGGAGAAGTGGACCGAGGGCTTTGCCGAACTGGCTGCCCATATCGAGGCCTATACGCCGGAAAAGGTTGAAGAAATAACCTGGGTTCCCGCCGCGCAGATCCGCCTGGCCGCCCGGGCTTACGCCACAGCCAAGCCCGCGGCGATCCAGTGGGGAAACCCCATCGAGCACAACATCCATACTTTCGATACGACCCGTGCCCTTATCTGCCTCATGACCATTACGGGAAATCTCGACGTCCCCGGCGGCAATGTCGAGCCTCACGACCCGAAGATCATGGGCCTGGGATCTTTCGTACGGGCCGATCTTATTCCTGACAAGCGCAAGGAATTGATCAGCGCCCATCACAAGATCATCCCCCGCCTCATGACGGTTGCCCCGGCCTACTTCCGCAAGGCCGTCCTCGAAGGGATCCCCTATCCCGTCCGGGGGGCCTACATGATGTGTTCCAATCCCATGCTTTCCTATGCCGACAGCCGCCTTACCCACAAAGCCCTCATGTCCCTGGATTTTCTCGCCGTCGCCGACCTCTTCATGACCCCCACAGCGGCCCTGGCGGACATCGTCCTGCCCGTGGCAAGCCATTTTGAATGCGACGACATCGGCCACTACGGCATCGGCCACGGCTACATCCTCGCCCGGCCCAAGGTTATCGAACCCCCGGAGGAATGCTGGCCTGACAAGAAGATCATCACCGAGCTTGGCAAGCTCATGACGCCTCCGGAGTTATGGCCCGAGGACTACCATCAACTCCTCGAAGACCTCCTCAAACCGGCGGGGCTAACCTACGCCCAGTTTGTAGAGAAAGGGTATCTCAAAGGTCCGGATCGTTTTCGTTCCTATGCAGAAAAGGGCTTCAAGACTCCGACGGGGAAAGTGGAACTGAAACTTAGCGTAGCGGAGAAATTCGGCCTGAAACCCATGCCGACCTTCGACGGCTACCCGGAGGCGGAAGATACGGCCTTTCCCCTGCTGCTGACCAGTGCCAAGAGTCAGTACTATCTCCACTCATCATATCACTGGATTGAGAAACTGCGGAAGCTGCGTCCCCATCCCCGCTTGGAGATTCACCCCGAAACCGCGGCCAGGTACGGCGTTGCCGATAAAGACGATATTATCATCGAGACGCCCTACGGGAAAATTATCCAGCAGGCCCACTTTACCGACGGCATCGACCCCCGGGTCGTCTGTGGGGCTCATGGCTGGTGGTTTCCCGAGGGCAATCCTGAAACCCAATTCGACTGGGACAAGGCAAATTTCAATATGCTGACCTCCGTCGGCAAGTTAGGCCGGGAGTACGGGACCCCCAATCTGAAGGGGTTACCATGCCGGATAAGTAAGGCAATTGTTCAGGGCTTAGGACGGAGCGATAGATAACTGATAAGTGAAGAGGATGGTGGACGGAACGGCGTTGCTTTCCCCGTTCCGCCTGCCGCCGGGTGATGTTTTATCCACGAAAACGCTCATTGAAAGGAGGAAATCTATGGCCGAGGAAATCAAGGTTGGCTGCGCCCGTCCCACGGGGGGATTTTCAGGCGCTGAAGAAGGGTAACAGGCAATTCCAGACGAAACGCAAACACCTAAAGGAAAGGAGATGAGGGCAGAGCGGGTATGGCAAAACTGGACAGGTGCATAAGTGGGAGGATTGTTCTATA
>DYRD01000271.1 GCA_020718905.1 Syntrophus aciditrophicus
TGCCGCATGAATCCTGAAAGTCCGGTCGCCCGCAGGGGCGGTCTCCTACGGATTTTGTCACGGACGGTAGGAGACCGCCCCTGCGGGCGACCGACAAACACCGGCCTGCCTGCAAGAGGCTCTGTAAGTGAATGACATTGAGCCGCCAGCGGGAAGAGGCTTTTTACTCTGGTCGATAACTATGCTATTCTGGTATATCGTTTTGTAGGTTCAAGGTGCCCTGTAGTTATTTGGTCGGGATGGGAGCGCAAGAGAGTTAAGAGCTGTCTTACAGAAAAGGAGCAGGGTATGGAGAAGTCAATGTTCAACTTTCAGGTTGATGAAGAGCGTTGTATTCAGTGTGGAGAGTGCGCGGCGGATTGTCCGGCCGGGGTCATTAGCATGGATGGTATGCCCGTATTCAATGAGGAGGGAGGCTGTTTCCGCTGCCAGCACTGTCTTGCCGTCTGCCCGACCGGGGCGGTGTCGATCCTTGGCAAAAATCCCGATGAGAGTCAACCACTGGCCGGCGCTTTTCCCTCGCCAGGCCAGATGACCGCCCTGATTAAAGGCCGCCGCTCTATTCGACGTTACCGTGACGAGGAGGTGGCGTCCGCCCTGATCGACGAGCTTCTCGATACCGCTGCCCATGCCCCCACCGGGGTGAATAATCAGGGTGTGTTGTTTACCGTGGTCAAAGAGCGCACGGTCATGAACGCGCTGCGTCAGGAGGTCATGGAACGGCTCGGGAAACTCAAGGAGAGCGGCGGGCTGCCGGAGGGATTTGTTGGAAAGTACATGGGCGGGGCCGTCAAGCTCTGGGTGGAGGAGGGCAGAGACATCATCTTCCGGGGCGCGCCCCATCTGCTTGTTACCAGCGCCCCCAAGGGTGCCCCCTGTCCGGCCCAGGATACCGTGATTGCCCTGTCCACCTTCCAGATGATCGCCCACGCCCACGGCCTCGGCACGGTCTGGGACGGCATGTTTATGATGGTGCTTGCCCTCTGCCCGGATCTGGTGGGAAGGCTGGGGATTCCCGAGGGGCATCTGGTGGGATACGCCATGGCCTTTGGCCGACCGGCCGTGGAGTATCATCGGACCGTGCAGCGTGGCCCAGCCCAGGTTAATGTCGTGCGCTGAGGGGAACGGTGTGATTCCCCGTTGCAGGCAAGGGTGGAATCACACCGGTATCTTGAGGTTCAGGTTTTGAAATATGGGTGTTGAGTGTTTTCAATAATTCCTATTTCAAGGCCTGACTTATTCCCATGCCTTTTTCCCTTTTTCAAGATTCCGCAGGTTAAATTTGCTCCGACCCCATTTTCTGCATAGGCGAAAATGGCCTGTATCCGGTGGCGTTCACGGTTTGCACCAGATTGCAGATCATTTCCCGAGGTCTCCTCAGAGGCCATAGTTTCCCCTAATTTTCCGGGTTGTGGCGGTGATTGCGATAGTACCAGAAAAGCCTTCTGTTGCCGGGGGAAGGGGCTATGTCCTTGTCTTTTTCCCTTTCCGATAATTCCGCAGGCCGAACTTACTCTGACCCCATTTGTTCCTCCGGGGTGGATA
>DYRD01000032.1 GCA_020718905.1 Syntrophus aciditrophicus
GGCGGTTATGCCGATTCTTTTTCCTCATGGCAGGTGGAAAAACCGAACGGCGCGTATGCAGGACACCAGCGGATGGTTGCCACCAAGATGGGAAGCAGACCGAGGGCGCCCCACCAGCTTTTATAATAAATGCCGAGTAAAATGATGACACTGCCGAGTAAATATCTGAAGATCCTATCCTTCTTCCCAATATTGCATTTCATAGCTTTCCTCCCTCCTGCCTAAAATAAATAGCATTACCCGGTCATCCCCGCGCCCGTGGAAGGGGTCCCTCCGGACTGAGCAATGGCGCAACCAATATAAGAGATTAAGAGGAACCGAGCAATGATGATTTCCTGTAAGTAGGCTGACAGGTTCAATCTATCAGCCGAGGGTTCAGGCATGTCGCTTCGTCTCCCTTGCCATTAAAGAAGCACCCTTCAATGGTTCTCTCGAAAAAGTAATCCTCATATCCATGCCTCAATGGTAGTTTCAGCATACCAATAAGCGCTTTATTAACGATCATTGTTAATAAAGCATCTTGTGCTAAATAGCTGCCATTATGATCAGCGGATACTTGGGCTATGCAAACCGGCACTGATTAAGGGCAGATAGCGCGAGGAACACCTGAAAGGAGTAATGACGGATGAATATTAATAATATACACTACTTAAAGTCGGCACTCATGAAGAACCTCCACGATCTGCATTTGTCGTCATGCAAGACCTCCGCAGAAATGAAAACGGAAGAAAAGCTGTTTCCCGATCTCTTTGACCAGGCCACCGCGGAATTGAGAAGAAGCATAGCTCTTATTATCCGCGGCCGAGAGCGGGAAATGATCAGAGAAATTGAGGATGCCCTGGTCCGCATAGATCGGGGAGAATTCGGCATCTGCCAGAACTGCGGAGATCGTATTTCGGAAAAGCGATTATGGGCAAAACCTACCAGTCTGCTGTGCCTCGCATGCAAAGAAAAGGAAGAAGGGGAACAGCGGCGCCGGAGCGCCCTCAACAACCGTGCGGCTATGTCCCTCAATAATTCTTGGTCTGGTGAATTTGAAAAGGAGGCGGAATTTTTTCCAACGCATTGATTGCTGACTAAGATGCCCTGAAGCCCGAAGGATGTAAGAAGCTTAATTTGTATCTTCGGTCCGGGCCAAATGCTCTTTGTTAAATTCATTAACGGATATTCGCGGTATATTTATGATTTTTCAATAGTAATTACGATACGGTCAACACTAGGATGGGTGATCGTGTTCCGGAATGAGGCAATTTATTATTGACGGGACATGAGGGGCAAGTAAAGTTTTACCCATGTTGACAAGACGAGACCGCGTGACAAACATTACGCTGATTGCAGCTATGGCCGGTCTTGCCCGGTTCAGCCTTTCTCCTTTTTATCATTTCCTTCCCGGAGCGGCGGCATTTTCCCTGGCCACCGCCGGGTGTCCCCTGAGCTGCAAATTCTGCCAGAACCGGGAAATCTCCCAGGCCTGGCCGGAGGATCTCAAGACCTCCCATACCTCTCCCTCCCTGCTTGTCCGATCTGCCTACGCCCGGAGGGCACCGGTGATCGCCTTTACCTACAACGAACCGGCCGTGTTTGCCGAGTATCTCATCGATATCGCCAGAGACGCAAGAAAGGAGGGCCTGCGCCCGGTAATCATCAGTTGCGGCTTCATGAACAAGGCGCCCCTCCTCGAGATGTGTCAAGCCCTTAGCGCCGTTAAAATCGATCTCAAGGGATTCAGTGAGAATTTCTATCGGAATGTCTGCGGGGCGGAGCTGAAACCCGTTCTCAAGACCATCAAAGAGGTCAGCAAGAGTAATGTGCACCTGGAAATTGTCAACCTCGTGGTCCCGACGCTCAATGATTCCGAGGAAATGCTCAATGGGCTCATCGATTGGATTCTTGCCGAGACAGGTCCCCATGTCCCCGTTCACTTCACCCGCTTTCACCCCGATTACCAGCTCCTGAATATTCCTCCAACCCCGGTGGCCTCTCTGGAACGGGCCCGAGAAATGACCATGTCCAGGGGAATGAATTACGCCTATGTCGGCAACGTCCCCAACCATCCGGGCAATCACGCCTATTGCCCGAACTGTAAAAAAGTGGTGGTCAGGCGTATGGGCTTTTTCCTTGCGGAGCTGCATATCAAGGACGGTCGTTGCGCCTTCTGCCGCCGGAAGATCGCCGGTGTTTGGACATAGAGGAACAGGACATGAAGAGACGAAATATCCTCATCGTTTTGGTTCTTATTTTTTCAACAACCTTTGCCGTGGTTATCCAAGCCAGAAAGGAGCCGGAAATGGATACTATTCGACCCGCCGTCGTCGCCGGAAAGTTTTATTCTGAATCCCCCGAAATCCTCAAGGCAGCCATAAAGGGCTTTCTCGAAGATGCAGAACCCGTCTCGGCGCCCAAACCCCTGGCCCTCATCCTGCCCCACGCCGGCTACATTTACTCGGGACAGATCGCCGACGACGGATATAACCAGGCCCGGGGGGGAAGCTATGAAACCGTAGTTATTCTCGGCACGAACCATACATCCTCCCATTTCAGGAAGATCGCCCTCTACCCCGGCGACGGCTTTGCCACCCCCCTGGGGACCGCCCGGGTGGACAGGCCTATCGTGGAGGCCCTTATGGCCGCATCACCGGATTGCGTCCTTACTTCCTCCCCCCACCAGAACGAACATTCCGTAGAAGTCCAGGTCCCCTTCATCCAGGTTGTCTTCCCCCAAGCAAAGATCGTCCCCGTGATCATCGGCACCCCCGACGCCCGCCTCTGCGAGCGCTTCGGCCAAACCTTGGGCAAGATTCTGGAAGGAAAAAACGCCTTGATCGTCGCCAGTTCCGATCTGTCCCACTACCCATCCCATGCCGACGCCGTCGACCTGCCGATCCTCACAGCCATTGCCACCCTTGATCCACAACGGGTACAGGAAACCATCCGGGCTCAGATGCACAAGGGGATTGCAAATCTTCATACGGGAGCCTGCGGAGAAGGTCCCATACTCACGGCTATGGGCGCCAAGGGGGGGAAGCTCGTCAGTTACGCCAACTCCGGAGATATCGCCATCGGAGACCGTTCCCGAGTCGTGGGCTATGGCGCGGTGGCCCTGACCGCAGCGGCGACTCAACCGGCGTCAAAGGTAAAACCGGTTTCCCCTACGGCGGACGAGCTGTCCCGGGCAGACAAAAAAGCCCTCCTCGGCCTTGCCCGGAAGACGATCACCCGCTATCTCACGACGGAAACCGTCCCCTTTGCCCGGGGATTTTCTCCGGCCGCACAGGAATTACGCGGCGTTTTTGTCACCTTGAAGAAGTTTGGCAACCTGAGAGGCTGCATCGGACGGCTCATCCCCGAGGCCCCCCTCGCCCAGCTTGTCGGGGCAATGGCTATTCAGTCCGCCCTCAACGACCAGCGTTTCCGGCCCGTTACGATCACCGAAATGCAAGACATAGAAATCGAACTATCCGTCCTGACACCTATGAAAACTATTCCCCGCGTGGAAGATATCGTTGTCGGCAGGGACGGCGTCCTCCTCCAGAAAGGCCGGGCCGGGGCGGTATTCCTTCCCCAGGTGGCGACCGAACAGGGCTGGGGCCGGGAAGAAATGCTCGATCAACTTTGCCTGAAGGCGGGCCTTCCCAAGGGTAGCTGGCGCACGGGCGCGGAATTTCAGACCTTCCAGGCGATTGTGTTTCACGAATCCGCATTCAAGTAAATATTTGTGGAATATTTGCGGCGAGAAGAGCAAGTTTTTTCTGACAGGTGTGGCTGGCCTTTGCGGCATGATCCGGCAAAATGTCCTGCTCCTATATTACCAGGTCAAAGACGGCGCCCTTTACCAGGATATCGGCCTGCGAAGCGCCTGCTTCATGGCCGGGATGGCCCTGGGGGCCATCCCCCTTCCCCGGTGCCTTTTCCTTCCGGACGGCGGGGGGGGGAGGACGGGGATGGAGACTTTTTATTGGAAGGATCTTGCAAACAGATCGACGATGGCCTTTTTACCGTTTTCTTTGAGAAAGCGGGTGCCCGTGCCGGTGAAATGCTTTTGAGAGATGACCGGTGCCGCTGACGGCTTCCACAGGTCTTTTTCCCACATGAACCAGCCGTTCCGTTCCTGGTCGAAAACGTAGAGCGGCTTATTGCAGAACTTGGCGTACTCCGCCCCCCATCCGGTGCCGCCCTTGATCGTATCGTCCGTCATGATCTGGCCGACAACAAAAATCTCCTGACCGCCGGTGACCTGCCAGCAGATACTCTGGAGCACCTTCCGGAAGATGGGGGCGGTGGAGTAGTTGCGGTGCATGAGTTTGGATACGTAGGTCATACTCACGTCTTTGCGTTCCAGTTCTTCAGTGGTCAATACCCTTATCCCCCGGGTGCGTTCCATCTGATGACCTTCGAAGCCGTAATTTACTTCCTGGACGCCATGCCTTTCCGCCTCACGCCCGAATTCGGCTTCCGCCCCGTTGACGCCGCCGCTATAAAGAATGCATTCTTTTGGATTCATAATCGTTCTCCTTGTTTTTTCAGCACAAGAATATAAGAAAAGTCCTGCCGTGTCAAATTAAAAACATTTTAGTTTCCAAGATCTTGAATAAGACCGCTTTATAATGACAAAAATCCTTGCTCTTTATGTTCGATTCATGACACTTTATATAGGGGTTTTGATCATGCATGAGCTGACAGACTGGGTACAAATCTGCGCCGTTTCAGGAATGGCCACGGCAAAGATCATTACGGGCAGGCTGGAGTCGGAGGATATTCCCGCCCGCCTACTCTATGAGGCTGCAGGGCCGATCTATGCAATAACGGTGGATGGCCTGGAGAGGTCCGCATCCTCGTTCCTGCTCGGGAGGAGGAACGGGCCAGGGCGGTTCTTTCGCAAACCTATGAAGACGGGGACCTCGCCTGGGAAAAAGAGCTGCCCGAACCTCCCCGGGAAGGGAACTGTTAAATAAGGAACAAGGTTGCCGTGTTTCTGCCCGTCACTCCTGAAGAAGTCCGCGCCCGCGGCTGGAAGCGGCTCGACGTGATCCTGATCACGGGAGACGCCTATATTGACAGTCCCTGTATCGGGATCTCCTTCATCGGCCAGCGTCTCCTTGCCGCCGGCTACCGGGTGGGTATTATTCCCCAGCCGGACATTGCCTCCGGCGCCGATATCGCCCGCCTCGGCGAACCGGAACTTTTCTGGGGCGTCACCGGCGGCTGCATCGACTCCCTCATCGCCAACCGCACCGCATCCGGGAAGAAACGCCAGGGGGACGATTTTACTGCCGGGGGAATCAACAACCGTCGCCCCGATCGGGCGGTCATCGCCTATGCCAATTTGATCCGGCGCCACTTTCGGAGGACCAAACCCATTGTCCTGGGCGGAATCGAGGCGAGCCTCCGCCGGATCGCCCATTACGATTTCTGGTCAAACCGGGTGCGGCGCTCCGTACTGATGGACGCGAAGGCGGATGTGCTCGTCTACGGCATGGGTGAAAAGACCGTCCTGGAGCTTGCCCACCGGTTCCGGGAGGGACGTGATTTCCTTGACGTTAGGGGCATCTGTTATGCCGCCGCAGCGGCAAAGCCCGGTTTTCTCGAACTTCCCTCCTGGGAAGAGGCGGCGGCGGATCCCGCAGCGCTGGAAAAAATGTTTATTACCTTCTATCGTAACCAGGATTCCCGCACCGCAGCGGGACTCTGCCAAAGACAGGGCACCCGCTGGCTTGTTCATACCCCCCCCCACCCTCCCCCTCACGGAGACGGAGATGGACGAGGTTTACGACATGGACTTCGAGAGGACCGTCCATCCCTGCCACCGCCGGGAGGGCGCGGTCCGGGCCCTGGAGACGATCCGCTTTGCCATATCCACCCATCGGGGCTGCTACGGCGAATGTAATTTCTGCGCCATCACCGTTCACGAGGGGCGCACGGTCAGCTCCCGCAGCGAGGAATCCATTCTCCGAGAGGCGGCGGTGATCGCCTCTCTCCCCGGTTTCAAGGGCTACATCCTCGATGTGGGGGGACCTACGGCAAACATGTACGGATTTGAATGTAAAAAGAAGCTTGCCCGGGGCGCCTGTCCGGATCGGCGCTGTCTCTATCCCAAGGTCTGTGAAAACCTCCATCCCGATCACGGCCCCCAGCTCGCCCTGCTCGTCAGGCTCAGAGCGGTTCCCGGCGTCAAGCAGGCCATCGTCGCCTCGGGAATCCGTTACGACCTCCTCCTTGCCGACAGGAAGCACGGCGTTCCCTATCTTCGCGCCGTCGTTCGCCGCCACGTTTCCGGACTGATGAAGATCGCCCCCGAGCATTCCGAAGCGGGGGTTCTGCGCTGCATGGGTAAGCCGGGGACCGAATCCCTGCTCATTTTTCAGGATCTTTTCCGCAAACTCACGGCACAGGCGCATAAGGAACAGTTTCTCTCTTATTATCTCGTCGCCGCTCATCCCGGCTGCACCCAGGCGGACATGGAAGCCCTCCGCCGCTTCGCCGCGCGGGAGTTGACTCTCCGTCCCGAACAGGTCCAGCTCTTCACCCCGGTGCCCGCTACCCTCTCCACATTGATGTACTGCACCGAGCGGAATCCTCTGACCGGAGGCAAGCTTTTTGTGGAGAAAACGGCGGCGGGCCGGGAACTTCAAAAGCAGATTTTAGTTGAGAAAAACTCCCCGTTCGGGTATGGAAAATCCACGGATCATCAAACCACTAAAGGAGGGGAACCATGGGCAAAGATAAGGACGTCAAGAAAGAAACCAAGAAAAAACCTGCCAAAACGATAAAAGAAAAGAAAGAAGCCAAGCGCCTTAAGAAGGCGGGATAAGATATGCGGATTAGACGGCGCAGGGTACGGAGCGTCCCGGCAGCAAAGCCATCCCGTATTTGCGTATCTCCAGTTGGCCGCCCGGCAATGCGTCATTGATCTCATGGAGGTGGGAACATTTATAGGATGCCTTTTTAATCTCGGCCATTAGCTGCATGAAATGGGCATTCCAGATGCCCCCCTCGACCTCCGCATGGACGGGGAGGACATGGAGGCCGCCGTCCCCCAGGATGGAGAGTATTTTCTCTCCCGCCGCCTTCACCCCCAGTTCCTCAAAACAGGGCAAATCCGAGGGGATTTCCGGGATCAGCAGTCCCTCATGGAGAAAAGGCCGCCCGGCCCGGGTGCAGCTCAGATATTCAAAGCCGTAATCGCCGGCGACCTTCAGAACCCGATCATCTATCAGCCAGGCCGGGGCGCCGAAGGAGGAGGCATCCTTTCCCGTCGAGCCTCGAAAGGCGGTCATCCCCTTGTCAAACCAGCCTCTTATCCATTGCTCCGATCGCCGGGGCAGACCGTCCTGCCAGCGCCGGTGATCCCAGGCATGGAATTGCACCTCGTGGCCTTCGGCGATGATGCGGCGGACCAGTTTCGGAAAGGACAGGGCAATCAGCGGCGACGGCAGCAGGGTCCCGTAGAGGGCCGTTTTGAAGCCATACAAACCGGGGGCGTTGCTCCGGAGCATCTTGCTAAGAAAGCGGGGATTCTTTAGTAGCTGCAGCACCGCCAGACCGGAGGCGTCCGGACCCATGCTCAGATAAAAGGTCCCCTTGATCGCCAGCTCCGAGAGGCTGTCCAGGAGGCGGGGCACCCCCTTTTTCATCCCCTCGTAGGTGTCAACGTCGATCTTCAGTCCCAGGGTTCGCTTCATTTTCTTCCAGGAAGGAGTAAATGGTTCTGGTCAGGGAATCTTCCAGGTCAATCTTCGGTTCCCAGTCGAGGAGTTTCCTGGCCTTGGCGATGCTGGGCTTGCGGGTGTAAATGTCCTGATAGCCCTTGCCGTAGAATTCCACCGCCGGCACCTCAACGATGTCCGAAAATACCTCGTCCTGACAATGGCGGGGATGGGCCATGAATATTTTTTTCATCAGATGGGCCAATTCCGTAACGGAGCAGTCGTTCTCCGGATTGCCGATGTTGATGATCTCGCTTTTACAGCGATCCCCCTTGTTCTCAAGAATCTTCATCAGGGCGGCAATCCCGTCGTCTACATAGGTAAAGCAGCGTTTCTGGTGACCGCCGTCCACCAAAGTGATGGGACGCTTCATGAGGAGCTCTGCAATAAACTGGGTGATAACCCGGGAGCTGCCTTCTTTGGCCGTATAAAGGGAATCGAGGCGTGGCCCGACCCAGTTGAAGGGGCGGAACAACGTAAACTCCAGATGTCCCCGGGTGCCATAGGCATAGATTACCCGGTCCAGAAGCTGCTTGCAGCAGGAATATATCCACCTTTCCTTCTGGATGGGCCCGACGACGAGAAAACTCTCGTCTTCGCTGAATTCGGGATCGGTACAGGCCCCATAGACCTCCGAAGTGGAAGGGAAAACTACCCGCTTCCGATATTTGACACACTGCTTGATGATATTGAGATTCATCTCAAAGTCGAGGTTGTAAACTCCGATGGGGTCCTCCACGTATAGCTTCGGCGTGGCGATGGCCACCAGGGGCATGATGACGTCGCACTTCTTGACGTGATATTCTATCCATTCCTTGTTGATGGCAATATCGCCCTCCAGAAAATGGAAGCGCGGGTTCGACAGGGCGCGATCGAGGCGATCGTCGCCGAGGTCCATGCCGTAAACGGTCCAGTCCGTAGTTTCCAGAATACAGTTGGTCAGATGATGTCCGATAAAGCCGTTAACGCCAAGAATCAATATTTTCATAATTTATCCTGTTCTCTTTTCTCCTCCCCTTTAAGGGGGTATTATTTCAGCACCGGCTTACTATTGTTCTGCCGGAAATATCTCCATATTTCGCCGTTCCTGATTCTATTTCCATTGATTTCTATATCCAGCAGGCGGATCCTTCCGTCGCCGGCGGCAACGGAAACCCTTTCCTCCTCGTTATCAAGTACGACCGTGCCCGCCGCTGCGGCGCCCAACGCTTTCTCCGGCACCCCCCACCAGACAAGGAACTTCTTGCCGTCGGGCAGCAAGGAAAAGGCACCGGGATAGGGGTCGGTAACGGCCCGGATGAGGTTATAGATCCGCAACGCCGTCCAAGACCAATCGATGCGGCCATCTTCCGGTTTCCTCCCTCCGAAATAAGAGGCCTTGCGGATATCTTGCCCCAGGCGCGGCGCCCGTCCGGTCCGGAGCAGGGGCAGGACTTCATCGAGCAGTTCCACGGATGCCCGGCACAGCTTATCATACAAGGTAACCGCCGTATCTTCAAAGGCAATATCCACCGTCTTTTGACCAACCACATCCCCGGCATCGGGTTTGGCGACCATATAATGGAGGGTTACCCCGGTCTGCTTTTCCCCATTCACTAAAACCCAATTGACCGGGGCCCGGCCCCGGTAGGCGGGAAGCAGGGAACCGTGGAGGTTATAAGCCCCCGCCTGAGGTATGGCGAGTATTTCCCGGCAGAGCATTTTTCGGTAATAAAATGAGAATATCGCATCCGGAGCGAGGGCGGCGATATGACCGATCCATTCCGGTTGATTGACGTCCGCAGGACAGAAAACGGGGATATTGCGGCTCCTTGCCCAGTCGGCGACGGAGGCGAACCAGCATTTTTCCCCCGGATCGTCTTCATGGGGAAATATCGTCCCGACTGCAAAGCCATTGCGAAGGAGGGCCTCCAGACCGGCGATGCCCATGTTGTGGTAAGCAAAGACGACGGCTTTCACGACCCGCTCCGGTCATTGGCCTCATGGATTTGGGAAATGACATATTCGGGTCGCTTTCTGACTTCCCGATAAATACGCCCGATGTATTCCCCGATGACGCCGAGGGCAAAAAACTGCAATCCCACGAAGACGAAGAGAATGGCAAAAAGGGTGAATACGCCCTGGGCCGCCCAGGCCGCCCCGTAAGCAAGGCGGGCCACCGCCAGGAAGATGCCGAAACAGACCCCGAGGACAGACATGAAGATGCCTCCGTACATAAGCATCTTCATGGGAAAATTGGAAAAGGACACCACTAGGTCAAACTGGAGATTAATGAGTTTTGTTAAGGGATAATTGGACTTGCCGCCATGCCGTTCTTCATGGGCAACCTCGATCTCCGTGACCCCTTTGGTGAAAACCGTTGCCAGGGCGGGAATAAAGGTAGCGTGCTCGCGACACTCGAGCATGCGCTCCACGACGGGGCGGCGGTAAGCCCGGAGCATAGAGCCCCAGTCCGTCATGTGCACACCGGTGATGCGGCGCGCCACAATATTGATCAGCCGGGAGGCCCCCAGGCGGAATGCGGAATCCTGGCGCTGTTTGCGGATCGTGCCGACAATGTCATGTCCCCCTTCTTCCATTTCCCTGATGAGCCGGGGAATCTCCTCGGGGGGATTTTGAAGATCCGCATCGAGGGTAACGACAATTTCCCCCCGGACGATGGAAAAACCGGACATGATGGCGGCATGCTGGCCATAGTTGCGGGTCAGCTCCACCACCCGGATATCCCGGTCCCGGGCAAAGCCCTTGAGGATTTCCAGGGAGCCGTCGCGGCTGCCGTCGTCGATCAGGATGATTTCGTAAGGTTTCTCCAGGGATTGCATGACGGGCCGGAGGCGGCCGATCAGGGTCTTCAGATTCTTCTCTTCATTATAGACGGGAATAACAACGGATATCAGCGGGGATGTCTTATTCATGCCTTTCTTTTCGATTGCCCTTCTTGATTAAATAGATATCGTATTGAGTCACATTTCCCCCCATTAGGCAAGTCCTTTATCCCCTTGATCATCCCTTCCTAAGAATCTCTTTAATCGCATCGCATACATAGACGACGTCGGCATCATCCATGCCCGGATACAGGGGCAAGGAAAGAATCCGGTTGGCGGCCCGTTCCGTCTCCGGAAGTAAGGGGGAAATATCTCCAAAACGCTCCCGGACAAACCGCAAGCGATGGGTCACCGGAAAATGGAGGCCATAGCCGATGTTATACTCTGATAGTTGCTCCATGAATCTTGCCCGGCGGAGCGCCGTCACCTTCACGACGAAGAGATGCCAGGAATGGATATGGGGATAAGCGGGGCTGACCGGCAGCTCGATACCGGCGACATCTTTCAGCCCGTCCAGATATTTACGGGCCAGCTCTGCCCGGCGCATATTCAGGGCCTGCCACTTGGACATCTGGGCGAGGCCGATGGCTGCTAAAACATCGGGGAGATTGTACTTGAAACCCGGGTGCTGGATATCGTAATCAGGGTTTCCCCCTTTGCCGTAACGCTTCCAGGCGTCCCGCTCAATGCCGTGAAACCGGAGGAGGCGGAGTTGCTTTTCCAGTTCCGCCGCATATAGGGTGATCATCCCTCCTTCGCCGCTGGTAATATTTTTGATGGGATGAAAGGAAAAGACGGCGGGGCAGCCAAAGCCGCCGGCATGGACGCCTCTGTAGTAAGTGCCGATGGCGTGGGCGGCATCTTCAATAACCTGGATGGCGCGGTGCCGCGCGATCTCCAAGATGGTCTCCATATCAGCAGGGGCGCCGGCGAAATGGACGGGGACGATGGCCTTTGTCCGATCTGTAATCAGCGGTCCCAGGAGGGCCGGATTCATATTCAGGGTTTCGTAGTCAATATCCACGAATACGGGGCGGGCGCCGCTCAGGGCGATCATGTTGATGGTGGAAGCGAAGGTGAGAGAGGGGGTAATGACCTCGTCCCCCGGCCCGATCCCCAGGGCTTTCAGCAGCAGGTGCATCGCCGCCGTTCCCGAAGTAAAAGAAACGGCATTACTTGCTGCGGTAAGCTCACATAACGCCTTCTCAAAAGCCTGGCAAACGGGACCGGTGGTAATCCAGCCCGACAGGAGGCAGCGGGTAACCGCCCCGATCTCTTCCGGACCGATGGCTGGCTTGCTTAAGGGTAGAAAATCTTCACGAATATTCATATATCATCAATTTTTCATAAGCTGCACCCTGTCACGGGTATCGCGGCAGGTATTGTTCATAATGTTTAAGAGCTACCGGATATCCATTGATATGTCAACCGGAATGTCGGTCCGTCAGCTGCACCTGCCGATGACCGCTACTGTCAACAGGACGGCCTCCCAACATGGGGCGGGGATTTATCTTGACAGCGCTATTGTCGAACCATATATGTGCAAGGCAAATTCAAGCATATAATTCAACTATCGTAAATATCGGTGAATATGGAACTCATATGGATCAATGAGGTTTCGGTCAGCTTCGGCGGACCGCGACTGCTGGCTGGGGCGACCCTCCGGATCGAGGCGGGGGAAAGGATCGGCCTTTTGGGCAGGAACGGCGCGGGCAAGTCCACGCTCATGAAATTGCTGCGGGGTGATATTACCCCCGATGCCGGCGAGATCATCCGCAACGGCGAGGTCAGAATTGCCATGTTGCCCCAGGACGTTCCCGACGATCTGCCAGGAACGGTCTATGACATTGTGGCCGCAGGCGGCAGGGAGCACCTGGAACGGCTCCGGGAATATCACGATCTCACCGTGCAGATGTCCCGGAGCGGCGACGGCAGTCTGTTGAAAAAGCTCGCAGAGGTTCAGCACCGCCTGGAGACATCGGGCGCCTGGCTTTATCACCAGCGGGTGGAAAAGGTGATCGCCATGATTGACATTGAGGAGCATGCCGAGTTCCGTCTCATATCCGCGGGAATGAAGCGCCGGGTTTTTCTGGCCAGGGCCCTGGCGAACGACCCCGACCTCCTGCTCCTGGACGAGCCGACAAACCATCTGGATTTAAGCAGTATCCTCTGGATCGAGAATTTCCTCCTGAAATTCGAAAAAACCATCATGTTCGTGACCCATGACCGGGAATTTCTCCAGCGACTGGCAACGCGCATCGTAGAAATCGACGGCGGCCGTCTGAGCGCGTTTCCCGGCAATTATGCTACGTACCTCGCACGCCGCCAGGCCCTGCGGGAGGCGCAAGAAAAGGAGTGGGAGAAATTTGACAAGAAACTGGCCCGGGAAGAGGCCTGGGTACGGCAGGGGATCAAGGCCCGTCGCACCCGGAACGAGGGTCGGGTGCGGGCGCTCGCGCAAATGCGCCGGGAGGGGGCGCGCCGGCAGGAGCAGGCGGGTAATGTCCGTCTGACGATCGGGGAGGCGGACCGGAGCGGCAAAGTGGTCGTTGAGGCTACAAAGATCAGCTTCGCCTACGACGATGAAATAATCGTGGACGCATTCTCCACGACGATAATCCGCGGCGATAAAGTGGGCATAATGGGGCCCAACGGCATCGGCAAGACGACGCTCCTCAAGATTCTCCTGGGCGATCTTGAGCCGCAGCAGGGCCGGGTCCGTCTCGGAACCGGCCTTCAGATCGCTTACTTTGATCAACTCCGCGCTCAATTGGACGAAAACAGGACATTAAAAGACAACATCGCCGACGGCAACGATATGGTCATCGTGGGGGGAATCGCACGGCATGTCATCGGCTATCTCCAGGATTTCCTCTTTCCCCCGGCACAGATCCTGTCGCCGGTCAGTTCCCTCTCGGGGGGTGAACGCAACCGCCTGCTGCTGGCAAAGCTCTTCATGCTCCCTTCCAACGTCCTGGTCCTGGACGAACCGACCAACGACCTTGACGCCGAAACGCTCGAACTCCTCGAAGAACGGCTCCTGGACTATAGCGGCACCATCCTCATTGTTAGCCATGACCGTGCCTTTCTCAATAATCTGGTAACTTCGACAATTGTCTTCGCAGGTAAGGGACGAATTCAGGAATATGTAGGCGGCTACGACGACTGGCTCCGGCAGCAACAGACACCGGGGAGGGCGACTCCACAGCTAAGGGTTGGGGAGGGCGAAATCCTACCGCCCCCTCCCGCGCCGTCCCGGGTATCGGGACAGACCTCACCCGGTGGCAGGGACGGCAAACCACCGCAAGAAAGGCAAAAATTATCATATAAGGAAACACGGGAACTCGCAGGGTTGCCGCAGACAATCGAAACCCTGGAGGAGGAGAGGCGATGCCTGATTACGACCCTGAATTCTCCCGCATTCTATGTCAATGCCGGCAGAGACGCCGTTGAAATAAAAAAGGCCTCCCACCGCCTGGAGGCCTTGGAAGAGGACCTGAACGCAGCTTACACCCGGTGGAATGAACTGGAGAACCGGGCGGCAAAGTTCAACGGCAAGACGGCGTGACGGCAGGCAATGAATTATTTTCCCTTATCCCTCTGGATGCCTTTAGAGCGGTCGACAAACTCGACGATTTTCTCGGACCAGAGTTTGAAGGCGTCAGTGGCCGGACCCCATTTCGTGAACCGTTGCTCGAAGGCCGCCTTCTGCTGATCTATGCCGAGAATAAGAACTTCGTTTGTCATACTGTCAATGGCCATGAACTCGGCACATGTTTGGCCGCTGCCTGACCAGCCGCCGGTTGCCCCCTTCTTGACGAGACTGACCCCCAACCCGACGGGAATGACTGAGGTGATCGCGCTGTAGCCGGGTTTACTCGGCTGGATGTTCGTGATGGCGATACGAAGTCGCAGCACATCGGGACCGGGCTGGGACACGATTTCGTACTTGCCTTTAAAGGCATGGACCATTTCCTGAGGGCATCGGCCAGTTCTTTCATCTCCTGGGGATCGATGCCCTTGTAGTCGGCGTTGTCAGCCAGAAAGAAAGTTACGCTATCCACCATGAATTTATCGTATTTTTTGGGATCGACTCCTCCCTTCAACCAGCGCAGCTTGGCCCCGCCTTTTGGTCCCGGCTGCAACTGCTCATAGACGGTCGGATTACCAAAAAAACCCGAAAATGGAATGTCCTGAGCGGCCCCCGCGGATGATGTGAATGCAAACCCGATCGCGACCGACATTAATAATTTTTGCCCAAGTCTCATCTTTCTTCTCCTTTGCATTATATTTAACGGCGATTATCATTTAACAAAATTGCTTTTGTCAAGTTTTATGACAAAATAGTCGTTTATAAAATCACCTTGCCGTCCTTCCGGAGGGCATGACCCTCGGAAATTACCAAACGCACCGGATCCGCTCGGCCGACGGTTTCCGGTGATGGAATCCGTCAAGGTGATTGATCGGGCAATCAAGGAATCGCCAGAAGATAGAACTTCCCGTTGGTCCATACAATGCGGGCCTCGGAAAACGAACGCCGCAGGGTCTCCATGTGACCCTTCCCTTCCGTAACGGCAAACGAAAGCCCTCCCGGCGCCACCGTCGTCGCCTTGCCTGACGTCGGCGGTGGCCATATCTCCTTTTCCGCCTTGCCCCCGGTCCACAGCGCAGCTCCAGAGGCCGCCTTTTTCACGGCCCGGACAAATTGGTCCTCCGTCGGGAAACGCCGTTCCCGCTCCTGCGGGTCAATCCGGTCGGCCCCGTATTTAAGTTCCCCCAGGTCTTCCACGATGGGCGTTTTCCGCCCCGTATAGAAATCAATCCCGTACATGTTGCTGCGGTACTGATAAACGACGGCGTCCGCCGGGACGTGTACCCTGATCGCCCGGGCCACATCCAGGGCCGATTTGCCCGGCGTCAGGTAGTGGGAAAGGGGAAAGAGGAGGCTGACGAGGTACAAGGAAAAAAGGATATAAATCGAGGCAAACCAGCCGGTTTTTGCCCGCTGGCGTAAAACTTCCGGGATAAAGAGGATTGCCGCCGCCACGATGGCCGGGATGACGAGCCATAGCCAACTCCCGCCGGGAGGGCCGAGCTCCCGGTATTCCCGGACAAACAGGGGCGCCAGCATCAGCCCCCCCAGGGCCAGGGACTGCAAAACGGCAGGGGCCAGGAACCAGGAAGCTGTTTTACCCTCCTCGCCCTTGGCGTCATCGTCGCCTTGATCTTCATAGCGCGCAAAGATGCGCCCCATAAGGACGGCTAAAGGTAAAATCACCGGAGCAATGTAGGAGGCCAATTTTGAAGCGGAAAGGGAGAAAAAGAGAAAGATGAAACCGATCCAGACGGCAAATAGTCTGATATCCGTCCCGGTAAATAGCTTAACCTCCCGGCGGCGCCCCCCCATAAACGCCTGGGAAAGATACGCCCACCAGGGGGTAATCCCCAAGAACAGCACGGGCAGATAGTACCAGCAGGGTTCGACGCGCTCATGGATCTTGGTCGTATAGCGGAGGAAATGCTCGTGGATAAAAAAGAACCAGAAGAAATCGGGATTGGCCCGTTGTACCATCAAGAGCCAGGCCCCGACGGGGAGAGCGAATAATAAGATCCCCACGGGTGACAACATCCGCAGGATATCCCGCCAGCGCCGGGACCAGAGGAGCCACAGGACTATGACCGCCGGGGGGAAAACGACGCCGATAACCCCTTTTGTCAGAAAGGCCAGGGCCGATGATCCGTAGAACCCGTAAAGCCATTTTTTATCGGCCATGCCGGGGGACTGGCAGAAACGGAAGCCGCACCAGATGGCCAGGCACAGAAACAGCGTCAAGGGCATATCGAGGATATTGATTCTGCCCAGGGCAAAAAGAAGCAGGCTCACGGACAGGACGGCGGCACCGTAGAGACCGGTCTTCCGGTCATAAAAATAGCCCCCCATACCATAAACCAGGAGAATGCAACCCCAGGCGCAGAGACCGGCAAAGAGGCGGGCGGCGAAGGCATTCTCTCCAAAGGTCTTGAAGAACAAGGCCGTGGCCCAATAGACCAACGGCGGTTTCTCAAGATAGGCCCCTCCCTTGAGGTGCGGGGTGACATAATCCCCCGCTTGATTCATGTATTGGGGAATCAGGGCATAACGCGCTTCGTCGGGCTCCATCAGGGGCATGACGGGGAGGACCGCCACATAAAGGACCAGGGGGACCAGGAACAGTACCAAGAAAGGGCCCATAAGCGGCGCCATCCATTTCGCGAGCTGTATAGCCGCCGGGTCCGGAGGGCGCTGACTGGAAAGAGGGCCGTCGTTCATCATCAGCTATTTGTCCGCCTCCTGAAGACACGCCCTTACTTCCCTGTAAACGTCCTCCACGGAGATGGACTGCATACAGAGGTTATTCCGGCAGGGGGAGAAGCGGTGGTTAAAGACGTTGACGCAGGGACTACAGGCCAGTTGGGGGTGGATCACCTGGAAACGCCCGCCGATGGCCCCGAAGAGAGCCGGCGTCTCGGGACCGTACATGACGACGCTGTCGATGGGGGTCAGGGAAGCGAAGTGACCGGGGCCGCTGTCGTTGGTTACGAGGATATGGGCCAGGGAATAGAGGACGAGGAGCTCCCGGAGGGTCGTCTTGCCCGCAAAAGAGGCGACCCTTGCCGAACCGATGTGACGGCTGACTTCCTCGGCGGCGACCCGTTCCGACGGCGCCCCCGTTATTACCACCCATGCCTCGGGATGCTGCGCCAGGATCATCTTTCCCAAAGCGACAAATCTCTCCGTCGGCCACTTGCGCAGGGGGAGCATGTCGCTGGCATTGGGATTCAGTAGGACTATGGGACCGTTTTCCCTTCCCTTGAATTCGTCCTTCAGCAGCTTTCGGACCCGCCTTGTCTCTTCTTCCTCCGGGGAAAACAAGGGTAATGTCTCCGTAAAGGCGGCCGTATCGAGCTTCAACAGCGGAAGGTCTTCGGGATCGACTTCCAGGGCCTCCACGAGGAGATGATAGAATTTGGCGGTGTGGAGATAGGGGTTATACTGAACGCGGTGGGTCATCAGATCTCCCCGGTAGGGCGCCTCGCTCGTAAAGCGGTGGAGGCCGACCCGGCGCCGCGCCCCCGTAAGAAAGGAAAGGATCGCCGAGGCCCGGGCAAAAAACTCCATATCCACCGTGGCGTCGATCCCCAGGCGCCGGACCTGCTCCAGCATGTGCCAAACGTCCCAGAGAAATACTCCGAAGGTCTGATGGCGGATGGGAAAGACGTTCTCCGGCGGAACCAGTTCCAGAATATCGAGGATCGGGCGGTTTTCTTCGAAAACGCAGAAATAGACGTTCTCCCTACCTACCATTTGCACGGCCCGGGCCAGGGCGCTGTACGCGAGAACCGTCGCCCCCTGCTCGATGAGTTTAAGAAAAAGGATTTTTTTTATTGGTTCCCGGCTGACCGGCCTGCCAGCCAGGGCGTCCACGATCCGCCGCACTGCCGTGAGGACAAGGCAGGCCGCTTTTCCCATTCCCATATCAATGGCCCTGATCGTTTCCGGTTTCAATTACCTTTCTCTCCCCCGGCAAATGGATACCGCAGATTATCCCTGCTTCCTTTCACCGCTCCATTTTGAAAATTTCACCCCCCACTAACCAGAAACCATCTTTCGTGTCAAACTGCGAATGATGGGCAGGTTCCGCCGCACCGTTATCGGATCGTCATTCCCTGCTCCCGCAGGAGAGCAAATTCGTCACGAGGATAAGGGAAATAAAGGTATAACCGGCGCACAGGTAAAACAGGCTTCCGAACCACGCCCCTAGAGCGATAATGATCCCCCCCAGGTAAGGTACCACAAAATATGCCACATCCAGGCAAAACATGGAAAGGTTGGCGTTGAGTCCCCGCAGCGGCGGCGGGGAAGCCAGAAAAAGCAGGGCGTTAAGGAGAGGCATGATCACACCCATGGACAACCCGTAGAGGGCGGCAAGGATGTAAAATCCCACGGGAGACGTATTGTCGGCAAGGATGACCAGGGTCGGAATCAATACAACCACCGCCTTTTGGAGGAAGGGGACCTTATCCAGCCGGTCGAACAGCGATCCCCCCAAGGCGCGCACCGTGATCATCATCGCCATGAAGATGGTGAAAAAAAGACCGACATCGCCCGTACGATTCTGCAGGGAGAGATCCTTGGCGAAATAGAACAGCGTTGCCTGGGACAGATATATAAGTAGGAGGGCCATAAGCAGGACCACCACTGGGCGGATGCGCAGATTCTCACGGATTTCGGCCTTGGTGGGGCAGCGCATAAGGACCTTGTCCATGCCGCTGACGGCGGCGGCGATCCGACCCCGCATGGAGATGAGGAGGATGATCGCTATGACGGAAAACACGGAAATGGCGGCATAGATATCCGCCTCGTTACGGACATAGGGAAGGATTAGCTCCGCCAGGGATGGGACAACGGCAAAGGGGAGCATCATCGCGATGCTTATGGCGCTGAAGCCCTGGCCGCTTTTCTCTCCGGGAACGAAGTTCACGATCAGTGCGACGGCGGCCGAGCTCATGAGGACAAAGCTGGCGCCATGGAAGATGCGCAGGATGATCATCGCCGGAATGCTCGTCACCCAAAGATAGGAGCAGGAGGCCGCAATCAGTAAAAAGAGCGAAATCATAGCGACATTATAGGCGTTGCTCACATGGAGCCGGGAAATGACGAACAGACGCAGGACGAAGGAAGCCATGGGTTCCAGGCCGACGAGCAATCCCCGCCACGCGACGGGAATCCCGATCTCCCCCAGGTAATGATAAAAGCTGTAAAACACACAGATATTGCCCAAGGTAGCCGCAATGACAAGTAGAAGTGAAATGAATTCGTAGGTCCATAGTTTCCGGGGGGTTGAAACATCGCTCACGGGCAAAAACCTTTCAGGCCAGGATTTTTTTCCAGACGGTGACTGAATAGACGACACCGGTCCGCCGGATCACGTTGACGACTTCCATGCTACCGGCCAGGTAACCGATGCGCAGCCTCGCGATTCCGTACATCTTGGAGAAGGTACGAAAAACGACCAGGTTGGGATGGTAGGCAAAACGAGACATCCCATCTGGATAATCGCCCGCTTCCACAAACTCGCCGTAGGCCTCATCGACGACGATCTGCCTTCCTGCCACTTCATCGAGAAAGACCTTCAGGGTATCCCGGGACCAGTGGTTCCCCGTCGGATTGTTTGGACGGGGGACAACATCTCTCCCTTGTAATGCTCGTTGATTACCCAGCGCACGCCCTGTTTTTTCAGGATGGGATGATTCTTTCCGCCTCATACCCCACAACGACGACAATATCGGAGATCTCCGCTTCCCGGAAAAGATTGATGATCACCTCGATGATCAACCTTCCTCTCAGCGTCAACAGGGGCTTGAAGGCCCCCAGGCGGGAGGAAAGGCCCGCCGCCAGAATGGTTGCGGCAATATTATCTCCTGATTTCATTGGTGAATATGCTTATAAGCAACCTACAGAATTAGGTCGTGCGGGAAAGATTCCCAAATGTTTCCGCGGCACAAGCCGGAAGCCGTCACATCCCCATGTAGGCTTTACGGACTTCCTCCGAATCCAGAAGCTCGCGGGCGGCGCCGAATTGGATGATTTTCCCGGTCTGAATCACATAGCCCCGATGGGCGATCTCCAAGGCCTCCTGGACCATCTGTTCTACGAGAAGGATGGTAGTACCTCTACTGTTGACGGCGGTAATGGTTTCCATCATCTTGTCTACCATGCTGGGCATCAAGCCGAGAGACATTTCATCGAGCATGAGGAGCTTCGGCCGCGACATGAGGCCCCGCGCTATGGCCAGCATCTGCTGTTCTCCGCCGCTCAGGGTCTCGGCGGTTTGTTTGGCCCGCGCCCTGAGGACGGGAAAGATCTCCAGGAGTTCCTCCCGCCGGCGATTAATCTCCGTTTTTGAATCCTCCGTATAGGCCCCCAGGGCGAGGTTTTTCTCCACGGACAGCTTGGAGAAGATCCGCCGGCCTTCGGGAACGTAACTGATGCCGAGTTTCAGGGTTTTATGGGCGGCATGATGGGAGATATCGGTCCCTTCAAACTCGATCCGCCCCTTCAGGGGATGGGCGAGACCGCTGATGGTGCGCATAATGGTCGTTTTCCCGGCGCCGTTCGCACCGACAATAGCCACCAGTTCCCCTGCCATGACCTCCAGGGATATGCCGAAGACAACCGGGATGCCGTCATAACCGGTATATAGATCAGCAACCTTCAGGATCGGATTAGCCACGGGCTCCGTCCTCCTTTTGTGCCTTGAAACGCTGTGCGTATTTGGCGCCGAGGTAAGCCTCGATCACCGAGTCGTCGTTGATGACCTTGCCGGGGGCGTCTTCGGCTATCTTGACACCGCCGTCGAGAACCACAATCTTGTCGGCAATGGGCATAATCCCTTCCATGACGTGCTCGACGATCATCAGCGTAATCCCGCTTTCCCGGAGGCGCAGGATTACCTCGACCGATACTCTAACCTCCGTGGAGGTTAACCCCGCCATAACCTCGTCAAGCATGAGCAGCTTTGGCTGCGTGGCGAGAGCCCGCGCCAGTTCCAGCCGCTTCTTGCCCCCGATGGACAGTTCGCCGGCGGGTTTTTCCTGAAATGACTCCAGACTGCATAGCCGGATGCAATCGGCAGCCCGTGCAAAGGCCTCCCGATTGTCGGAAGTCTTCAGGAAAGCGCCGACAAGGACGTTGTCGAAAACGGTCATCTCCTCGAGGGGGCGCACTACCTGAAAGGTGCGCACCGCCCCGAGGCGGGCGATCTGATAGGAAGTATATCCGGTGATGTCGGCGCCGTCGAAGATGATGGCGCCGCCTGTCGGTTTGAGAAAACCGGTAACGCAGTTGAAAAGGGTTGTTTTACCCGCGCCGTTGGGACCGATTAGCCCCACGATCGACCCGGACTCCACGGTGAAGCTCACCCGGTCGTTGGCGACCAACTCCCCGAATTTCATCGTCACGTTGCGTACGTCAAGGAGCGCCATCGGCCGATTCTCCTTTCGCAGCGTTTTTTCGTTTTAAAATCCCCTTCTGCACCGCGTGAAAGATCCCGATCATCCCCCCCGGCTGTTTTACCACCATGAGAATGATGAGAAGACCGAAAATGATCAAATCCACACCGCCGCCCAGGCCGCCCCAAAACGCCTGGGTATACTCTTGCAGGGGGATCAGGACAGCGGCGCCGAGGAGCGGACCGACAAGGGTCCCCGCTCCGCCCAGGACGGTGATCAATACGAACTTCATCGACATGTCCAGGGACACGACCATGGGCGTGTCCACGCGGAGGTTGTACTGGGCGAAAAAAGCGCCGCACAGAGCGGTCAGGGCGGCCAATTTCACTGCCGTGCTGTTAACGCCGAGGGACTCGGCGGTTTCCTGACCTTCCCTCACGGCCCGCATGTAATATCCGAAGCGATGGCCTTCGAGCCATCGCACCGTGCCAAAGATCGTCAGAAATAGAATGAGGGCGCAGTAATAGTAACCTGTCTTGGTATTGTACCACATCAGATTCATCAGCCCTTCTTTGACGAGGGGATAATCCAGACCCAGGGCGCCTCCGATCCAGTCCCAGACCAGGAAGCTGCGGTTGAAAATCTCCACGATGGCAAAGGTGGCAATGGCAAAATAGTGACCGCTCAGCTTGAAACAGGGATAGCTGATGACGACGGCCACGGCGGCGGCAAGAATCACACCGACCAGTATCCCCGGCCACGGCATGCCACCATAGGTAACGACGGCCATTCCCGCACCGTATGCCCCGATACCGAAAAACACCGAGTGGCCGAAGGAAACCTGGCCGCAATAACCGCCGATGATGTTCCAGGCCTGGGCCATGCTGGCGAAGAGAAGAATGAGAATCACCACATGCATGTGGAAGGAATTTGCCGCCACCGCCGGCGCCAGGGGCAGCAGGGTCAGGAGGGCAACGAAACCGAGCCAGAGGGCGTCTTTTTTCTTTAGCGCTTTTCGCTGCATGGGTTTCACCACCCGAAGATACCCTTCGGCCGCAAGCAGACAACCGCCAGATAGAGACCGAAGACGGCAATGTATTTGAAAACCGGGGCGAGGTAGAAACCCGCCAGGGCCTCCACGGAGCCGACAAGGAGACCGGCAAGGAAGGCACCGGGAATGCTCCCGAAGCCGCCCATGGCAACACAGACGAAAGCGATGAGTCCGAACATGGAACCGACTTCCGGATGGACGGCCAGGTAAGAGGGCATAATGCCGCCGGCAATGCCCACGCAGGCACCGCTGATTCCGAAGACCAGCAGGTAGATGCGTTCCGTATTGATGCCCATGAGCTCGGCTGCGTCCCGGTCCAAGGCGGTGGCTTGAATGGCCCAGCCAAACCGGGTGGTGTTTATAAGGGCATAGATCAGCCCGACTACGACGAGGGCCATGAACGCGGCTACGACTTGGGGCAACGAGAAGATCAGATTCCCCAGGTTGAGCGTTTTATCACCGAGCCAAGTGCCGGAAAGAATGAGAAAATTAGGAGAAAACCGGTTCAGGCAGACGTTCTTGAGAAAGATGGCGAGTCCAAAAGTGGCCAACAGGGCCACCAGCCCCGGTTTGCCGATGGTATAGCGGATGATGAGCTGGTATGTCAGGACCCCCAGGATGAAAATAAAGATCCCGGCGGCAACGACGGACACGACGGGGTCGACGTTCAGAAGAAACCCCAGCCAGTAGCTCACATACATGGCAACCATCAGGTATTCGCCGTGGGCGAAATTGATGACGTCCATGAGGCCCCAGATAAGACAGAGCCCGGCGGCCACCAGAGCATAGACCATGCCGTTCAGCATGCCGTCGATCAGAACTTGAACAAACGTCTCCATGGACCTCCCTAGCCTTCCTTAAAGGCTACTGAAAAAAACACATCCATTCCGCCTGTCCCGGGCGGAATGGATGTGCGTCTATCCTCAATCTTTCCACACCACTGCGAACTATTATCTCTTGGCCCACGGTTTCATGGGGAAGACGATTTTGGTATCAGCCATCTCTTCAGGATAGATCCGCTTGTACTGACCGCCCTGGAGCTGAGTGACGATACTATGGGCTTTTATGTTCTGCCCGCCTTTGACAAAGGCCAGGATATCGCCGAGAGAGAGGGGTGAGTCCCAGGTGTTGGCATAAAGTGTTTTGGCCACCTTTTCAGCATCGAGGGAGCCCGTCTTTTCTATCGCCTGGGCAAGGACGAGCATGGCAACGGTTTCCTGGATGCTGTCGCCGTCGAAGGGAACTCAGCCCGTCTTCGTCTTGAAGATCTTCTCGACGGTGGCCACCGCCGGCATGAGGCGGGCGAATTGGGGCGAGTAAGCCGTGGACCCCATGAAGAAGTCGGCATCAGCCCCAAGCTGCTTGGTGATGACGGAGTCCTGGTAACCGGAACAGTAGTTGATGGCAATCTTTGGCAACCAGGCCATCTGCTTCGCCGTGCGCACCAACAGTGAGTAGTCGGCGCCGAGCACGGCTCCGAACAAGGCATCGGGGTTACTCTTCTTCAGGGTCTGTACTTCACTGTTGAGGTTGGTGGCGCCGGGGCTGAAGGGCACATCGGCCACTACCTGGAAACCTCCCGCAGCGGCGGCCATCTTGGCCTCCTCGGCGGCATGCTTGCCGAACTCGCTGTTTTCGTAAATGATGCCGATGGTCTTGATCTTGGCTTTATTCTTCTTGTTCATCCATTTCAAAACGTCCACGAACTCGCGGGAGTCGGTCTTGTCGCTGGGGGCCAGGCGGAAGAAGTAATTCATGTCCCGCTGGGTCAGAGCCGCGGAGCTGGAGGCCCCGCACATGAAGATCCGTTTCCTGCGTTCGGCCACGAAACTGTCCGGTTTGCTCACTGAACTGTTGTACGATCCGATCAGGGCCCAGACGCCTTCCTGGTTGAGGAGCCGCTCGGCCTCCGCTTTGCCCAGGTCCGGTCTGCCCTGAGAGTCGGCATGGACAAGGACGATCTTGTAGCCGTTTAGGATGCCTGCCTGTTTGGCCAGGGGAACCTTGATTTCGGGGTGTTTGTTATTAATGATTTCGACGGCTGTCTGCACCGCGGCCTGGCAACGCTGTCCGGCCGTTGCGACAGGACCGGTCAGGGGGAATATGGTGCCTATCTTGATTATCTTTTCTGCGGCCAGGACCGATCCTGCTCCCGGGCCAAAGCTAAGGAGCATGCATATGACGGCCATCAATGCGATCCCACGATACAAACGGGGAGATCTGTGCCTCATTAAGGTTACCTCCTCTTTAATTTTACCCATTGAGATTGACAAGGCATTGCTTTGCCGTAAACGCGACTCGACTATATGAAAACAACTCGGATGTCAAATGAAAACAGGTAAGGTTTTGCAGCTCTCTACGGTGTTATTTCCATCAAGGCCTTCTTTTTGGCATCTTATCAAGCTTGTCTTTCGATTTTTGTTTCTCCTTTGCGGCGTCCTGTTTCCGGCCTTTTTCCTTATCTTTTTTACCGCCCTTGTCTCCCATCAGATCTCTCCTTTTTAATTCCTTCATTATCTCGTTCTTGACATCTTAATCTTCATTTTTTCGCCCGGAAGGCAATAAGCTCCGCCCCGATACTGACGGCAATCTCCGCGGGCGTCCGGGCGCCGGTGGGAATCAGGGATTGTATTGGAGCCATGAGTCATAACTCCTCGCTCCGGTTTTTCCCTCCGGATGGACCGGATCAGCCAGACCCTCCGTCCCTCCTCTTGGGCAGCGACGATTTTCGCGAAGAGACGTAAGCTCCGGGGGTCTTTTCCCTCCATAATATCGACGAGTACCTCCACCCGGCCCCCGCAGAGCATCCCGCCGGAGGCAACTTCTTTGGCGGTGAGGGAGAAGGTCAGACAGACGGGATGGGCGCGATGGAGAACCTCCTGCGCCACCACCAGGACCTGCGCCTCCAGGAGCCCGCCGCCGACGGTTCCCATACTGTCGCCGTCTTCCTTAACGGCCATGGAAGCCCCCGCTTCCCGTGGCCCCGATCCGGACCGGGCCACTACCGTCGCCAGGACCAGCCGCTGCCGCCGGGCCAGACAATCCCGAATGTGCCGGTAAAGTTCTTTCTCCATTGAAACACCCTTGTCCCGGTCCTATGTTTTTTATCCCCTTGCATAGCATGGCGTCAGATGGAAGTCATCTACGGAGAGCGGGTATGGCAAAACTGGACAGGTGCATAAGTGGGAGGATTGTTCTATAA
>DYRD01000033.1 GCA_020718905.1 Syntrophus aciditrophicus
GGATGCCCTGATGAGCAACAAGAAATTTCGTTTACACAAATTATCTGACACCCTCGAGGCTGAACTTACAAAAGCAGCCGACCTGTTGGTTGGTGCAGTGCTTGCTCCTGGCGCAAAAGCACCAAAAATCGTAACGGAAGATATGGTCAAGTCAATGAAGAATGGTTCTGTAATCGTTGACGTTGCTATTGACCAAGGCGGTTCAATTGAAACTATTGACAGAATTACAACTCATGATAAGCCCGGCTATGAAAAACATGGCGTTATTCATTTACTCGTTAGCGAACATGCCTGGTGCAGTGCCTAGAACATCCACGTTTGCCCTCACGGGAGTTACTCTTCCTTACCTTCTCCAGATAGCAAACAAGGGAGTAGAAAGGGCTATGAGGGACGACAAGTCGTTATTGCTTGGTCTCAAACACATACCAAGGTAAAGTAACTTGTAAGGCAGTTGCTGAAGCGATGAGCTTGGAATATTATGATCCGGCGTCATTAGTGAAATCAACTACTCCGTCTGTCCTGAAGAATGTGGCTTTAAACCAGCATGAATATTGATACTGCTCTTTGAAAACGGAAGAGAGGTGGGCAGTAAAATTCCAGATCCCGACATAAAGTCTGTCGTTAAATTCGCACAACTCCGCAACAGATGCGTCCGGGGCAAAAGCTTTCAGGAGTTTCCAATGGTGGCCGTCATAGGACCACAACTCGGCCCTCCGCCGTTGCGCCGGATCTCTCCTCCCGCGGATTTGATTAAGACTATTCCCTCTGGAGGATTATCAGGAATTTTGCCAGACCCGCTCTGGACCCCATGGCTCGGATCAGCTCCCCGGGGGCGTAACCGCAATATAAGCCAATGACGAGAGCCCCTTCCTCCCTTATTTTCAGAATGTAATCAAGAAACCGGCCACGGGAGTCCATTTGCTGACGGTCGTCGATCAGCGGGCGGGCGATATTAAAGACTGTCAAACAGTGCCTCCACCCGAGTCCGGATCTGTTCGACGTCGCCGTCGGAATAATCCGTTTCGATCTTCAGGTAGGGCAGATTATGCTTGCTTTTGGCATGGTTCATAATCTTGTAGGACTCGATGTTGTAGGAATGACAGGCATGGAGGACGACTTCGATGACCACGTCGGGCTGAAAACGGGCGATGGTTTTGTCCAGTTCGTCCAGGCGCCGCGTATTGGGGGTCATACAGGAGCAGGGAAGCTGGAGATAACGGGCGGCGATGGCGGCGATGGGGTCGCCCGTGTTTTCTTCGATTTCCGTCATAAATGGTTTCATCCCCGTGCAGGAGTCCATGGCTACGACCACCCCGCCCGCCTCTTCGATGATCTTGTAAACCTTGGTGGAATCGCCGCCCATGGGACAACCGGTGACCAGCACCCGGGGGGCGGAGGCCGTTCCGTAATGAACGCCTTTTGCTTCCCTTGCTGCGATCGTCTTGAAGGCCTCCTCAAAGGTCGCTTGGAGATCATCAGTGGTAGCAACCTGGGCCAGAAAGGCCAGTTCATACGTCTCACTCCATTTCAGCAGGGAAGGCTTTTTCGCCGCATAATCAAAAAGGCGGTTCATCATGCGGTTTTTGATATTTGTGGCCTTGATCTCTCTTTCGATACCTTCCAGGGTGGCCGACGTGGCAAATGTCTTTTCCAGAAACCCCTGGAGCTTGGTGATCATCACCGCCCAGTTGGCCAGAGCTTCCTTCTCGTCGGGCAGCTGGGGGAGGTCCATGACAAACATGGGTTTGTACTCTGAGATCAGCTCGAACATCTTTTTCTTGCCGTCGCAGGTGGTTTCCGCCACCACGGCGTCGGAAATGCCGAAGAAGGGGCAGGTATCGGTGATGATGAACCCGTAGCTCGACTTGATAAGGGGGCAGAGATTGGCCGGCAGGACCGCTTCCGCCGCGGCGATGGTCTTGTTGGCAAAGGCGCAGAGGATGGCCGGCACGGCCCCGACGGCACGGATAACCTCCATGGGGGCGTAACCGCAGTAAATACCTGCCACGGGCATCCCTGCCGCGCGTTTCGTCTGGATATACTGGAGGGCCCGCTTGGCGGCCTCACCGACAAATTCGTCTTCAATCAGGGGTTTTACGTCAGGAACATTAAATGGCATCTCTCTTTTCCTCCTTTATTTTTAAGCAATTATATCCATCGCTTGCCGTGTCTGCCTTTGGATAGGGATTTCAGACATCTTTAGCCGCCAGGAGGGCGCACCCCAAGGCGCCGATGATTTGCGGGGCGTCGGGCGCATGAACCTTGCGACCCAGCTTATTTTCAATCTCTTTCTGGATACAGCGATTCAAGGCCACTCCCCCGGCAAAAAGGATATCATCGGTGATGGATACCCGTTCCAGGAGAGAAACGGCCCGGGCGGCAATGGCCTGATGAATACCCAGGGCAATAGCCGGACGCGCCGTCCCCCGGGCGATGGTGGAAATGACCTCCGATTCGGCAAAAACGGTGCACATGCTGTTGATGGGATGGGATGTTTTCGCTGCCAGCGCCTCGGTCATGAAATCTTCCAGGGACAATCCGAGGGCCGTGGCCATGATTTCGAGAAACCGTCCCGTTCCGGCGGCGCACTTATCGTTCATGTGAAACTTGTCGATCCTGCCGTCTGCGGTGAGGGAAATGGCCTTGGTATCCTGACCGCCGATATCGAGGATAGTACGGCAGGAGGGGAAAACCGCCCGGGCCCCCAGGGCGAAGGCCTTGATCTCGCTGATCGTTTCGCACTGGAGATATTCCTTGACCAGATGGCGGCCATAACCGGTGGCCCTGAGCGGGCCACCGGGCGTATTTTTCAGCAGTTCCCGGCAGACGGCCAAGGGATCATGGGAGGTCAGTTCCTTGCGGGTCAGAACGACAGCGCCGTTTTTCCAAACCACCAGCTTGATCGTCTGCGAACCGATATCCAGACCGATGGCCATCATGGGTGAGCCTTGCAAAAATAAATAGATTTTGGGAAAGGTTGATCGACCAATTCCGCCTCCTTGTGGCGCCATGCCGCGCCCTCCACGGCATGACCATCAAGAGGCTACTCGGTCAGGGGTGGCAGGACGGCAAAACGGCGTTTGATGGAGAACCGCCCGGGTTCTCTAGCGGCGCTTCATATTAGTGGTGTGAAAAATAATAAGTGAATCATCTAAATATCTCTTGTTATTGGCAGTCGCAACTCCGACGACGTCGGCCTTATAGACAATCGGCGCACCCTTGTCAATCTTATTATGCCCGTAGCAAGACCTTGCCGGCGAACATTGATTATTGGTCAGCTCCGGGCCTCTCCATAAACGGCATCCTGCAAAAAGGTCTCTGTAACCGTATTCAGATATTTATCCTTGCGATAGGCAAAGAAGAATGTCCGGGTCAGATCGACGCCTTCCAGACGCGGGGATTTGATCAGACCGGGATGCCCTTCCCGGGCAATGGCCAGTTTGGACAGGATACCTACCCCCCCAGGCCTGATTCCACGACCTTCTTTACCGCTTCCGTATGGACCGAATGCCATGGCCTTCTTGAAATTCACGCCCCGCTCCGCGAGCCTTCCTTCGCTAATTCCCCTTGTCCCGGAACCCCCTTGGGCCATGACGGATGGGATCAGCTTTCCGGAACAAAAAACCTCTGCCGGTGTGCCGGCATAGGTTAGCATCTAGATATTATTAACGTATTGACGAAAGTATTCCCCTTTTTTTCGTTTTCCTGGCCCACGGTCAGGCCGGTTGGTATGGCTGAAGATGGGAATATTATGCGATTTGCGTCAATGAATCTTCGTTGTCGGCAAAAATCAACTTGACGGATGTAGGACTATATGGCAATAGAAAATACAACATAACATATCAACATCAATAAGAAAATCGGATTTTGCCACGTATAGCTTCCTGAAGGTGAGCAGATCTGTGCCTTGAATTGCAGGGGCTGTCATCCTCATGGAGACAATGCCATTAACCCGAAGCTTCCCATTATCGGATCTCAGAAAATGAAAGATCTCGACGCTTTATGTCAAATCAGCGGTCCGGCAGCAGACAATCCTGTGATGGCTGCACGCCAGATTTAAAGGGGCATGATGAAAAAGATATATACCTTCCTGGTCCTGTTAGCCGGTTTAATTGCCGTGGTTTGGCTTGCCGCTTCCCGGGATGTCAGCGGGGCTGAAACCAGGGGAAACACAGAAACCTGTAAGTTTTGCCATCAGGATCGTTACCGCAGCTACTCAAAATCCATTCATGCCAACAAGGCGATTCTGAAGAGCCCGACCAATGCCAGGGATGCGAATCCTGCCATGGGTCGGGGACGGTCCATATCCAAAAAGGGGGGGCAAGGAAACAGGCATACTTGCCTTCAGCAAGGGGAAGGTCGAGGCCGCAACCAAATCTGCGCAGTGCCTTGCCTGTCATGCCGATTCACGAAGTCTTTCCTCCTGGGATATGAGTAAACACAAAGCGGCCGGCAGCTCCTGCGACAGCTGTCATGCCGTGCATTCCGGGGGAAAAATGAAACTCAAGGCCGCCCAGCCCGATCTCTGTCTATCCTGTCATCGTGATATTCGCAGCCAGCCAGATTCTCAAACAATCACACCATCCCCTGGGCGAAGGGAAAATGAAGTGTACCGATTGTCATGGCCAGCACGGCGGATTCGGCCAGAGGATGATCAAAGCCGGTGCGATGAATGAGCTTTGCTCCAAATGTCACGCTGAGAAACGCGGTCCTTTTCTTTTCTTAAGGAGCATCCCCCGGTCGCAGAAAATTGCGGGACATGCCATACCGTCCATGGGAGTAATCATGGGAAACTCCTCATCACTCGCGCACCCCAGCTGTGCCAAAGCTGTCATGACGCATCCGGACATCCCGGAAACATCTACACCCGCCAGAACACTTTTCAGGGGAATGCCCCCACAAACCGGATGTCTGCCCGCTCTTGTCTGAACTGTCATTCTGAAGTTCATGGGAGCAGCGGTCCGGCAACGCGCGGTAATGTCCTTGTCCGATAGGAGGCGAAAACATGGGGGAAAAAGCAGCAATCATCTTTGCGGCATTTTTAATTCTGGTGACCTTTGCGACGGTCCAGGGAGAAGACGGAAAAATATCGGGTGAGATCTCTCTAACGGGGCTGAGCAAAGACGGCAAGGACAATGATGCCAAATTGACCGAGTACCGGGATATCCGCCATGGGGTCTACGGCGGCATCGACCTCCAGTATCAGCAGGATCGTGATCACCTTACCTTTGAGGCCAAGGACATCGGCTATCATACCCAGAGTTACCGTCTGGAAGGAGGCCGGTGGGACTCCTATCGGTTGGATTTCAAATACGATGAAATCCCCCATAACTATACCTTCGATGCGAAGACCCCTTATTCCGGAGTGGGTTCAAGCAACCTGACCTACTCTGCCCATCCGCCGAGCACCAATTCCGATACGTGGAGTCCGTTCGACTATTCCGTGAAGCGCCGGAATATGGACGGCAGCTTCAAACTGGATCTTTTCAAGCCCCTGTATCTGGATGTGTCTGTAAACCAACAGAAAAAGACCGGTATTTATCCCCTCGGGGTTGCCGGAACGACGGCGGGCGGTATTGCTAGCGAGCTGCCCACCAACATTGATTATACTACAAACAATATGAAGATAGCCCTGGGGTACCGTACCAGGCCGTTCTCCCTTGCCTTGAGTTATCTCTACAGCCAGTTCAACAATGGAGACGGTGTCCAAAACTTTCGCAATCCTGCCACCGTAAATACGGCGGCCACGATGGACACCCTGTTTTTAGCGCCGAATAACAGCTATCATAAAATCGACATTCAAGGGGGGGTGAAGCTCCCCTGGCAAAGTAAATTTAATGTGGATCTGTCCTCGTCACGGGCAGAGTCATCGACTCTGTTAGGGACGTCGTACGTGACGAAGACTACGGCCGCGGCTTCCAATATCAGCATCCAGGGCCGGACAGGCATAGGTTTGAGCAGTCCTTACTTCGACGGCAAGGTGAACACGGACAATTATAACGTTATCCTCACTTCCAACCCATTTTCGTTCTTCAATGGCAAACTCTCTTACAAATACTACAACAAATCGGACATCTCCAGCCAGATAACCACGACCGCCGGTACAAATATTCTTCTGAATGACCTCTTTGGCTATCGTAAGAACACCTATGGCCTGGAGATGGGACGCAAGCTTCCCGCAAATTTCGGCCTGACGACGGCCTACAATTATATCAAAACCGAACGACAGCGGGACGACCTGCCCAAGAACCGTGACAACATTTTCAATATTGTCTTGAAATGGAAAGGATTCAACTTCATGGCCGTGAGGGTCGGCTATGAATATCTCAACCGGGCGGCGGAATTTGCCATTGCCGCGAGTCCCGTGGTTGACCTGGAACCTTATATCCGGCGATACGATGCCGCCCCGAGGGAAAGAGACACCTACAAGGCTGCGATGGAATTATTCCCCTTCGCTTCCCTGAGCTTCAATGTTGGTTACTGGCACAAGAAGACACGCTACCCCGATACAATCCTCGGTTTAACGGACTCGCAGGCCGATCAATTCAATTTGGATGTCGACTGGCAAGCCCACAAACGCCTGCGTTTTTTCGGGTATTTCGACTTCGAGCAGCTGGTTTACAACCAGTTTCAGCGCCAGACCAGCGGCCTTGCCCTTGATCCCGCAACAACACCAACTGCCGTAAACTTCAACTGGACGTCGTCGCAAACGGAAAACACATACGGCTACGGTCTGGGCGCGGACATTGACCTTATTCCCGAGCAGCTGACCTTGAAACTGGCTCACAACTCCGTTAAATCAGACGGGAACGTGGACTACACATACCTCCTTGGTGCGGTCCCCCTGCCCACCGGGAGAAACCAGGATAATATCGACCTCAATGCCCGGGATAGCTATCGCCTCACTTCTTATGTAGCCAAAGCCACTTACCAGCTGACGAAGGCCCTTGCTATATCGGCCACGTATGCCTACGAGGAATATGCCTATGACGACTCCCAGTTCAGCAGCTACCAATATTATATGTCCGTGACGCAGGGGGCATATCTGACGGGGGCCTACAAAGATCCTTCTTATCGGACCAACATCGGTCTTGTCAGTGTAAACGTCAAGTTTTGAGGGATCCGCGAAATTCACAAAATATCGCCGCCGTCCCGACAAGGGTTATCTCTGCCTGGGGGAGGTCTTTCGTCCTGAACCCGGCGCGCAGAACCTCCTGTACGGCTGCTTCTATGGGGCGGGCTTTTTTTCCATGGGATAACGTAAAATATCTTTCGCATGCATTGCGGTTTGGCGATGTCGCCACACCTTTCCCTTGCCAATCATCCAGTCGCGGTCCGTGGACCTGTTCCTCGAAATATCCTTTATTTTAGCATATTCTCGGGACTAATTCACCCGTAGGCAGGTCTATTTCCCGGGAGCCGCCAATGGCCGTCCGGAGGATCAAGCGGCCCCGTTTCCCTGCTTCCACCCGGCCAATGACCATTCCCTCCCGGCCATAGGGATGATTTTTCATCACGGCCAGGATGCTTTCCGCCGCCGCCGCCGGACAGAACAGGACCATCTTGCCTTCATTGGCCAGATACAGGGGGTCCAGACCCAGGATTTCACAAATTGCCCGGACGTCCTCCCGGATGGGGATAGCTGTCTCTTCCAGGATGAAAGCGAGGCCGGATTGCTCCGCCATTTCGGCGAGTATTCCTCCCAGGCCGCCGCGAGTGGCGTCGCGGAGACAATGAACATGCGGATTTGCTTCCAGAATATCGGCCACGAGGCCGTTCAGGGGCACCGAGTCGGAAACGATGGGACTCCGGAAACCGAGGGATTGGCGGGCCTGGAGGATGGCCGTGCCATGATCGCCCAGCGGTCCATTTACGATTATTGCATCTCCCGGCCGGATACATGCTACTCCCGGGGGGGGGGCATATGTGATGACCCCGATCCCGGAGGTGTTGATAAAAAGGCCGTCGGCGGCGCCTCTGGAGACGACTTTCGTATCCCCCGTCACTATTTCAACATTTGCGCTCTTTGCCGCTGCGGCCATGGAACGGCAGACAGCCTGCAGGTCTTCATAGGGAAATCCCTCTTCGATGATGAACCCTGCGGAAAGAAAAAGGGGGTGGCCGCCGGACATGGCGATATCGTTGACGGTGCCGTGCACGGCCAGGGACCCGATATCGCCGCCGGGGAAGAAGAGGGGATGGACGACATAGGAATCCGTCGTCAGGCAAAGCCGCTGGGAACCGATGGAAAAGGTTGCGGCGTCTTCCAGGCGGGATAAATGATCGTTCCGGAAAAGGGGCAGGAAAAGGTTCCGGACGAGTTCGTGGGAAAGGAGCCCCCCGCTGCCGTGTTCGAGAAGGATATGATCGGATTGCATGTCTAAACTCCTTGCTTGTAAAAGTATCTCTCTTGCTAAATAGCCTGAGATGTCATTCCCGCGCCTGCGGATCGGAAATTATCGTACCGGCGCAGACGGCTTGGCCCAAGCTGATACCTCCGTCGTTAGTGGGGACCAGTTGGTGGAAAAAAACATTGAATAGCCGCGCTTTTAAGGCAGTAACGCAACCTTCCAGGAGGAGGCGGTTTTGGAAACAGCCGCCGCTCAGCACTACCCTATCCAGGGTGCCTGTTTTCTCTCTGATCAATCCCGCCATTTCCGCCAGGGCCTGGACAATGGTTACATGAAAGTCCGCGGCCAGATCCCGGGGATCGCGGCCGGAAAGGAAGCCTGCCACGATCGCCCGCACGAGTATGGCCGGGTCAAGGAGGAATGGTTCAGCGTCTTTCCGGACAGCATACGGGAGGATCCGGCCCGACCTCCCGGCGGCAAGATGCTCCAGTTCTATAGCGGCCTGCCCTTCGAAGGTGACCCGGCGCCGTATATTGAGGATGGCGGCAACACCGTCAAAAATCCTACCCAGGCTGGAACACCGGGGATTTTGCACGCCGCCGCTCATCATTCCCTCCAGAAAATCGGCGGGACAAGACTCCGGCAGCAACGCCAGGGCCGTGGCCACGGCGGGCCATTCTTTTCCGTAGGCCTGGCGCAGCAGACCCGCCGCCGTCCGCCAGGGTTCCCGGATCGCCTTGTCTCCCCCGGGAAGGGGAAAGTAGGTGAAATGTCCCCTCCGCGTGAAGGACCTTTCGTCAGCGACGAAAAATTCCCCTCCCCATACCTGGCCGTCAGTTCCGTAACCCGTGCCATCCATGCTCAGGCCGATGACCTTTCCCGAAAGCCCGTGCTCGGCCATGCAACTGACGATATGGGCGTGGTGATGCTGCACCGGAATCACGGGGCCGCCCCGCTGCCGGGCTGCCCGGGTGGAATAAAAATCCGGATGGAGATCGCAGGCGACAAACTCGGGCCGGCTTTCCGTAATCCTTTCCATGAGCGGGACGGAGCCGTCGAAATAATCCCGGGCCTGAGGGGTTTCCAGATCACCGATGTGAGGGCTGAGAAAGGCCGTGTTATCCTTAACGATGCAGATCGTTGATTTCAGGTGGGCCCCCAGGGCCAGGACGGGAGGAAAGGAACGGTGGAGAAACAGGGGCCGGGGAACGAAGCCCCGGGCGCGCCGGAGAACCTGGGGAATGCCGCCGGCAACGACGGCAATGGAATCGTCGCAGCGTACGAGAATATCCCGGTTATGAACAAGAAATCCGTCGGCGACACCCGCCAGGCGGCTGACGGCTTCGGCGTTTTCTATGCAGATTGGTTCGTCCGTTTGATTAGCGCTGGTCATAACGAGGGCCGTGAATTGATCTTTCATGAGGAGGTGATGCAAAGGGGTATAGGGAAGCATAATGCCCAGGTTTGGCGATCCGGGGGCAACCTCGCAAGCAATGTCCGCTGCTTCGCGTCGGTGCACGAGGACGATGGGTCGCTCCGGCGCCGCGAGGAGCGCTTTTTCGATATCGTTTATTTCGGAAATGGTTTCAACCATTTCCATGTCACGGACCATAATGGCCAGGGGTTTCTCTTCACGGCATTTCCGCGTGCGGAGACGGCGGACGGCGGCATTGTTAGTTCCGTCGACGGCCAGATGAAAACCGCCCAGTCCCTTAATGGCGAGGATCTGTCCCTCCTTGAGGCGGGCAACCGCCTCCGCGATGGGATCAATATGGGCAAGGATTTCACCCCCCGCGTCCAGAAGAATGACTTGCGGTCCGCAGACCGGACAGGCGTTCGGCTCGGCGTGAAAGCGGCGGTCCGCCGGATTTTCATATTCGGCGGCGCAGTCGGGACAAAGGGGAAAGGAGGCCATGGAGGTATGAATCCGGTCGTAAGGGATATCATTGATAATGGTCAGGCGGGGGCCGCAGTTGGTGCAGTTGATAAACGGATAGCGGTAACGGCGGTTCCGGGGAGCAAAGAGCTCCCCGAGGCAGTCCGGGCAGGTGGCCGCGTCGGGGGAGATGTGGACCGTTCCCTCCCCGCCATCGGCGCTCTGGACGATGCGAAAGCCCTGCTCCCCGCAGGGGTTTACGTCCTCCCCTTCCCAAAAGGCGATCCGGGCCAGGGGGGGAAGCTGGGCTGCCACTGTGCCGGGAAAGCGATTCACCGCCGCCTCCGGCCCTTCGACTTCAGCGAGTACCCCGTCATGACGGTTCTGGACCCAGCCGACAAGGCCATCTTCCGTGGCAAGACGATAAAGAAAAGGACGAAAACCGACTCCTTGCACCGTACCGAGGAAGCGGTAACGCCTACGCCGGATCATTTACTCGCCAAGGCCGTGATCTGTTCGTTCAACCACCGGGTCCAATCCTTCAGGCCGTCGCCGGTTTTACAGGATATTTCAAAGATCAGCAGTTTCGGGTTGAGAATCAGGGCATCCCGCTTGGCCTTTTCCAGATCGAAACTTACATAGGGGAGCAAATCGATCTTGTTGATGATCAGGGCCGTCGACGACTGGAACATGAGAGGGTATTTCGCCGGTTTATCTGCCCCCTCCGGCGTGCTCAGGATCATGATCTTCATCTCCTCGCCGATATCGAACTCCGCGGGACAGACCAGGTTGCCTACATTTTCGACAAAAAGGAGATCCATGGCGTCGATATTCAGTCCCGGCAGGGCTTCCCGGACCATATTGCCGTCGATGTGGCAGGCCCCGCCCGTATTGATCTGTACGACGGGAATGTCCAGGGCGGCGATGCGATCGGCGTCGTAGGTATCCTGAATGTCCCCTTCAATTACGCCAATTTTCCACGTTCCCTGCAATTCCTGGATCGTCCTTTCCAGGAGGGAGGTCTTCCCGGCCCCGGGAGAACTCATCAGATTTACTACAAATACCTTTTTATCGGCAAAGAGCGTCCGATTCTCCGCAGCCAGGCGGTCATTGGCGTCCAACACATTTTTCACTACCGTCACTTTTGTACTCATGATTCTTCAACTCCTTAGGGGTTTGCTTAATTTTTCCCGTAATATTTGTAATAGGCGGCGCAGGTCCCTTCTGCGGAGACCATGCAGGGCCCCAGGGGATTGGCGGGATGGCAGACCTTGCGGAAAAGGGGACATTTGTCCGGTGATTTGACGCCACGGAGGATACTCCCGCACTCACAACCCTTGGCCTCGGCCGCCGGCAGCACGGGGATGGGAAACCGCCGCCGGGTATCAAATTCTGCAAAGGCATCACGGAAGGCCAGCCCGCTTCCGGGAATGACGCCCAATCCCCGCCACTGGGCGTCGACTTCCGCAAAGACGTCATTCATCACCGCCCTGGCCCGGTGATTTCCCTGGGGACGGACGCCTCTTCCATACTGAACGGCAACTTCAAACCGGGCCTCGGCAAGCTGTTCCAGGATCATGCCCAGGCCTTCCAGGATATCTACGGGCTCGAAGCCGGTGATCACGGCGGCCCGGTGCGCCCGGGGAATCAGTTCATAGATCCCGGCGCCCGTAATGGTGCTCACATGGCCGGGACAGAGAAATCCGTCTATGTTCAGTGCCCGATCATCAATGAGGGCACGGATGGCCTGGGGAATAGTCTTGTGGACGGAAAAAACGGAGAGATTGGCGATGCCCTTGCGGCGGCAGGCCATAACCGTTGCGGCCACCGTAGGGGCCGTTGTTTCGAAGCCGATACCCAGGAGGATAAACTGTTGATCCGGGTTGGCTTCCGCCATTTTCATGGCCTCCATGGCCGAAGAAATGGTTTCCACCTGGGCGCCTCCGGCCCGAAGTTGCTGGAGACTCACCCCGCCCGTTCCCGGGACGCGGAGCATGTCCCCGAAGGTAGCGATGGTTGCCTCGTATTGCTTTGCCAAATACAGCATGCCGTCAATGTCGGCGGCGGAGGTTACACAGACGGGACAGCCGGGACCGGAAATCAGACGGAGGCTGGATGGGAGGCAATCCCGGAGACCGAAACGGGCGATGGCGAAGGTATGGCTGCCGCAGATCTCCATAATCGTGACGAGACGGCCGATCCTTTTTGCCAGACTCTCCAGGGTTGACAGCAATCCTCGGGCCAACAGCGGATCACGGTATTCGTCAATATATTTCATTGTCTACAAGTTCCTGGAGAAACTCGAGTTTATCCTTGGCGAGGTCCGCATCGATGCGGTGGATGGCATATCCGGCGTGACAGATGACATAATCTCCGACTTTGACTTCTTCATCGACGATATCGAGACAGATGTCCCGGCGGACGTCACTGATTGCGATTACCGCCATGTTGTCTTCATCGATGGAGACAATCCTTCCCGGAAAACCGATGCACATAATTTTTATTAATCAACCTCCAGTTCCATGAGTTTCAACTCCTCCGTCCCCCCCGTCAGGATGACCTGCCTTCCCCCGCAGACCGGACACTGGAGTTCATGGGAAGTCATGGTTCGTTCCTCTTCACAGGCAAAACAGTATAGGACGCCGGGCAGGATGTCAAACACCAATTCCGCCCCTGCGGCCCCCGTTCCCGGTGCTTCGACGTCAAAGGCAAACCGGAGGGCCTGGGGATCGACGCAGGACAGCCGCCCGAAAGACAGGCGCAAAACGCCGACACGCTGAAATCCTTTTTCTGCGCCTAATTCCTCCACCATCTCAAGCAGGGACTGGATGAGCGATAACTCATGCATTGCCGGGTTGCCTCTCCCAGGATACGTTGAGGCGGGCCAGTTCATCTAAAAGAAGCCCCTCCATAGCGGGCAGGCGTTCCTTCATGAGAGGGGTCATCTCCAGGCACATCTCCGCATATTGGTCCGGGATGATGCACAGGAAGGTGACTTCCGGGAGCTCGCCCAATAGTTCCGCCTTGAAGAGGACGTCGGGAAAGGCGACTTCGTGGGCCGAGGTTGGGGGTGGCAGGCGGGTCGCAAGCTCTTCCCTGGTAAAGCGGTAGATAGAGCCGGGAACGTCGGCCAGCTTGATGGCGTCAATGACGATCAGGCGTTCGCAGGAGCAGATCGCATCCAAAAGGGTGTAGGCCAGAACCCCGCCGTCGATGAGGCGCACCCCCGCGGGAAAGATAAATCCTTCCTCAAGGCGGCGGACAAAGTGGACCCCGAAGCCCTCGTCGGCAAGAAGGATGTTGCCTACCCCCATAATGGTCAGATAATGACGTTCAGTTTTCATATTATTGCAAAAGGGGGGAGATGTTTCTTTCCCCTCCCCCCTTTATGTAACAAAATAAAACAGATGTTTTTTGCTTCCTCGCCGTTGCTACTTGTGCGCCTTCCGAAACACGACGCCGCTGATCATGGACGAAACGGTTCCCTCCTTGAAGATGACGTCATACCAGAAGGCCATATACGTATGGACCACAATGAACAGGATGAATCCCCAGGTAAGGAAGTGATGGATTAGCCGGACACCGGCCAGACCGCCCATCAGCCGCTCCGCGGGTCGGACCATAGTGTACATGATGCCGGTCAGACCTGATTTGTATCCCGCCGCGCCGGTAAGGATAAGGCCCGTCAGGACGATCAGGGCCACCATGACGAGCAGGCCCCCGTAGGCCACTGATTGCAGCGGACCATACAGGTGGGTATGGTCGGGAGGCTCCTTGGAGATGAGGAGATAAAATTTAACCTGCTTGAGCGAGTTTTTTACATTCATCCAGGCAAAAAAGTCTTTCCAGTCGGCGTGAAACCGGGAGAAAAACATCAGGTATATCCGCCAGATAAATAGAAAAACAAGGCATATTCCCGCGAGGATGTGCCAGAAAATGATATCATTCATCTCCGTGACTTTGTCGCTGAACGAGAGGCTGACCGGGTAGGCGATATAAAAGCCCGAAGCGATCAGGATAAATATGGCCGCGGCCATGAGCCAGTGATTATACCTGATGGCAACGGTCCATTCCTTTTTCGGTACGATATGTTCCATAACGACCTCCTTTTCCTATAGGACCTTGTACTTCTTGATCTCGTTAGTCTGCGGATCGATGATGTGAACGGCGCAGGCCATGCAGGGATCGAAGGAGTGAATGGTCCGCAGGATTTCCAAAGGCTGATCCACCTTGGCCAGTTTGGTTCCGATCAGTGATTCTTCATAGGGCCCGCGCCGGCCCGCCTTATCCCGGGGCGAGCAGTTCCAGGTGGAAGGAACGACGGCCTGGTAGTTGGCGATTACGGAGTTTTCAATGCGTATCCAGTGTCCCAGGGCGCCCCGGGGGGGCTCCGTCATACCACGGCCCTCGCCGCTCTTCGGGACGTCGCACTTGGTCCAGGTACGGGTGTCACCCTTCTTGACGTTGGCGACGAGTTCATTCACCCAGCCCTCGATATGGTTGCCCACGTAAACTGTTTCGAGGGCCCGGGCCGCCGTCCTGCCGAGGGTAGAAAAGAGAACCGTCGCGGGAAGGCCGGTGGCCTTGAGGGTGTTGTCGATGAGGGGTTTGATTGCTTTATGACCCTGGGCATAAGCCACAACGAGCCGCGCCAGTGGTCCGACTTCGTAAGGCTGGCCGTCGTAACGGGGGGCTTTGCACCAAGTGTACTTTTCATTGCCCTTGAGGTTCCCGGCGGCATCGTACCCGGTGTATTCTGGATCCGTGGTGCCCTTGAAGGGGTGCTGCGGTTCACTGCCCTTGTACCAGGAATGGGTCGCCTCTTCCGTGATCTTGGTTTCATCCAGCTTGAGGGGCTTGGCGAGATTCCCGGCCTTGATGACGCCTCTGGGAAAGAGCATGGCGCCGTCGCCGTCATCCAGAGGGAAACCACCATAAGACAGGAAGCTCTTCGCGCCGCCGCCGACACCGGCCAGGCCTTCGTGTTTATAGTACTTGGCGGCGATGAGGACATCGGGGATATAAGCCCGATCTACGAAGTCCCGCAACTCCTTCAGCCGGTAGAGATAGGCGCCGATGCGCGAGGCGTCCAGGGCATCCATGACCGAGGTCACGCCGCCCACCACCAGGGTTTGGGGGTGGGGATTCTTGCCGCCGAAGATGGCCATCATCTGGGCGCCGATCTTGGAGACCTGGAGGGCGTCCAGGTAATGGGACAGGACGACCAGATTGGCCTCGGGAGGCAGTTTGTAAGAAGGATTGCCCCAGTAGGCATTGGCGAAGGGGCCGATCCGGCCTGATTTGACAAATTTCGTCAGGCGCTTCTGTACGGCCTTGTATTGGTTTTCCGAACAGTTGTAGGGATTCGGATGAACGCTGCGGGCCAGATCGACGGCCTTCTTCGGATCGGCGGAAAGGGCGCTGACGATATCCACCCAGTCCAGGCCGTGGAGGTGGTAGAAATGCATGACATGGTCATAGAGATACTGGGCGCCGCCGATGAGGTTCCGGATGATACGGGCGTTGGGCGGCGGTTTCACCTTGAAGGCGTCTTCGCAGGCGATGATGCTCGCTTCGTAGTGGACAAAGGTACAGACGCCGCAGAACCGCTGGACGATCAGTCCCGCGTCCCGGGGATCCCGTCCCTTGAGAATGGTTTCGATGCCCCTCCAGAGGGTGATGCTGCTCCAGGCATCTTTGATAACATTATTTTCAACTTCAACTTCTATTCTAAGATGCCCCTCAATTCTCGTGATGGGATCTATAATGATACGTTTACCCATATGGATTCCTCTCCTCCTGTCCCTGTTACTTAGTTTCCGATTTGTCATCCCGGTGCCTGATTGCCGTTGCGGCCGCATGAGCGGCGATGCCCACGGCCGTCACGCCCAGCAGGGCCGTGCCGATTGTATCGATGGTTCCTTGTCCGCCGCCGAAGGTATCCTCGTGGATAGGCTTCTCGAGGGGGGCCATCGTATCCCAGAAACCGGGTTCCGTGCACCCGATACAGCCATGGCCGGCCATGATGGGCCAGGAAACACCGTCGTTGAAACGAACCTGGCCGCAGTTGGCGTAGGTATAGGGGCCCTTGCAGCCCATCTTGTAGAGACACCAGCCATGTTTTGCCCCCTCGTCGCCCCATTGCTGCACAAATTCGGCACCGTCATAATGGGCACGGCGCTCACAATAATCATGGATCCTCTTGCCGTATGCCCATACCGGCCGGCCCAGACCGTCGAGGGGCGGCACATCGCGAAACATGAGGTAATGGAGGATCGTGCCGATGAAGTTGACGGGATTGGGAGGGCAACCGGCGATATTGATGGTATGCACACCGATCGCCTTGCTGACGCTCACACAGTCCGTCGGATTGGGTTTTGCCGCCGGAATGTTCCCGAAGGCTGAACAGCCGCCGATGCAGATCGTGGCGGCAGCTTTGGCGGTAACTTCTTTGGCGATCTCTACGCCGGTCTTGCCCTTCGGGCCAAGGCGCATATATTTGCCATTATTTCCCAGCGGGATGGCCCCTTCGATGACGCAGAGAAACTTGCCGGGGAAATCGTGGAGACATTGTTCCAGACACTTTTCCGCCTGGTCGCCGGCGGCAGCCATGATCGTCTCATGATATTCCAAGGAAATAGTTTCGAGGAGAATATCGGCGACGCCCGGATAGGACGTTCTCAGAAAGGCCTCGCTGCACCCGGTGCATTCGGCGAAGTGGAGCCACACCACCGGCACCCGGCTGAACTGCTCGGCCGCCCTGGCCACCGCCGGGTTGAAGATGGGCGGAAGCATGAGCGCCCCCGTCATGAGGGATGTCCACTTGATAAATTCCCGCCTCGAAACACCACGCTCTTTGAGGAGTTCTCCGAAATCCTCCACGGAGGGCGGCAGCTCCCGGTCCATGTGGTCAAGATTGACCTGGCATTGCTTGAGGAGCTGTCGGTACTGCTTACTTACGGTACGATGATAATCAGCATTTCTACCCATAAAACCCCCTTAAATATTTATCTTCTCCGCCTATGTGTCTGCAATACGCAGGAGGCAGGTGTAAGTATGTTATTTCGCTGCTTGGCCGACGGCAGGCATATGTACTTTTCAACATATGCCAATCACAAGCATAACGTGTGCCTGGTTTATAGCAAAGGTAACATATGCCACTTTGTCGGTGCTGTCAAGGGAAAACAGGCGTAGCGGGTTGAAATAATACGAATTATTTGTTCGTGCCACAAATAATGTTTAACAACTTAGAGAAAGGATTGAAAAGGGTTAATAACGCGTATTGTTAACTATATAGCGCAAATGTAAAAAAGTTCTTGACACACGAAAAGCAATACAGTATCCGCACTGTGGCATTAACCTGAAAAATGTAGCACTTGCACAACGAAACGAGGGATTTATTATGCATATGTCAGACGCGCTGTTATCCCCTCAGGTCGGCGTTGCCATGTGGACCGTTTCGGCAGGAACCATTGCCTACTGTTCAAGGAAGATCCGCAACGAACTCGATGACCGCAAGGTGCCGCTTATGGGCGTCCTCGGTGCCGTTATCTTTGCAGCCCAGATGATCAACTTTACCATTCCGATAACCGGTTCCAGCGGCCACTTAGGGGGAGGATTGATTTTGGCCATTCTCCTCGGACCCTATGCGGCTTTCCTCACCATTGCCTCGGTGCCGGTAGTACAGGCGCTCTTCTTTGCCGACGGCGGCCTTTTAGCCTTGGGATGCAACATCTTTAACCTGGGCTTTTTCCCGGCCTTTATCGCCTATCCTTTTATCTATAAAAAGATCAGCGGCGCTAAACCAACTCCGACAAAGAGATCTGTCGCCTCGATGGCGGCGGCCGTCATCGCCCTGCAACTGGGCGCCTTGGGAGTGGTGCTGGAGACGGTTGCTTCCGGAATCGCCTCGCTCCCCTTTTCCAGTTTTGTTATCCTCATGCAGCCGATCCACCTGGCCATCGGCATTGTCGAGGGTCTGGTAACAGCGGCGATGGTATCCTTTGTCTATAAGGCGAAACCGGAAATCCTGCAGAGCGCCCTGGAAGCTCGGCCTATCGGTCATGAGCCGGTGAAAAATGTTGTCCTCGCATTTCTCGTAATGGCCCTGTTAGCAGGGGGAATCCTCTCCTGGTTTGCATCGAAGGATCCGGACGGTCTGGAGTGGTCCATCGCCAGGGTGACGGGCATGGAAGAGCTGAAAGGAACCGGGGAGGGTCTGCACGGCTCTTTGGCCGCCTTCCAGGAACGGCTTTCCTTCCTCCCGGACTACTCATTCCGAAAGCCCGGGGAGGTAAAGCCGGGAGGGGGCGGAAATAAATCGCCTCAAGCCGCTATGGAGACAAAAACTGAAGAGAAAAAATCGGCAGGCAGCAGGCTCGGCACAAGTGTCGCCGGCACGGTCGGCGGATTGCTGACCCTGGCAGTTGTTTTTATAAGCGGTTTTTTGCTTAAGAAACGTGTTCAGTCAGCCTGACATGAGATATATCGACGGGGCGGTGCGTGACTTTAAAGACCTTGATCTCCTTGCTACCGGCGAGACAACAATTCATCGTCTCGATGCCCGCGCCAAGGTTGTTGTCACCCTTGTCTTTATTTTATCCGTCCTATCCTTTGGCAAGTACGAGGTGGCCGCACTCTTCCCATTCTTCATCTACCCGGCGGTCATGATGGCTCTTGGCAATCTACCTGCCGGATATATCGCGAAAAAGATTGTTTTCGTTATTCCCTTCGTGTTGGCAGTAGCCATATTCAATCCCCTGGTCGACGGTCAGCTTATGATTCAACTTGGCCCGTTCGGCATTACCGGAGGTTGGGTATCTTGTGCTTCCATTATTATCCGGTCCATCCTGACCGTCGGGGCGGCGATTATTCTGGTCAGCCTGACCGGGTTCACCGGCATCTGTAGGGCCCTGGAACAATTGGGGATGCCTCAGGCGTTCGCCGTTCAACTCCTCTTTCTTTATCGTTATATATTTGTCCTTACCGAGGAAGGGGGAAGGGCTTCCCGGGCTCGGGAACTTCGTTCTTGCGGAAAAAAGGGACTAAGTTTGGCATCATACACCTCCCTGGTCAGTCATCTTTTACTAAGAACGTGGGAGCGGGCGGAACGCATTCACATAGCTATGCTGGCCCGTGGGTTCACCGGCGAATTCCATACCATACACCCAAAACGATTCGGCGGGAAAGAAATATCTTTTGTCATTGCCTGGTCTGCTATCTTTATCTTCATAAGACTTCAAGACATCCCTCAGCTTATCGGGACGACGGTCATGAGAATGATTTCATGAGCCACCATATTGTTGATATCATTGATCTTTGCCATACTTATGCCGATGGCACGGAGGCCCTGCGCGGTGTGTCGTTCCGGATAACCCACGGCGAGTCCGTGGCGGTTATCGGCGCCAACGGCGCCGGTAAATCCACCTTGCTGTTACATCTGAACGGTTATCTGACGGCCACATCCGGGGCTATCCGCATCGGTGATTTTCCCCTGACCAAGGGTACCCTTCCCGAGATACGGCGGACCGTCGGTATGGTCTTTCATGATCCTGATGATCAGCTCTTCATGCCGACGGTATTTGAAGATGTTGCCTTTGGCCCCCTAAATCTAGGCCTCATGGGTGCTGACGTTGATCAGCGGGTTGAAGACGCTCTGGAAAGGGTAGGGGCGGCACACCTCCGGACAAGACCGCCCTACCGCCTTTCGGGGGGAGAAAAAAAACGGGTGGCCATCGCAACCGTTCTCGCCATGGCGCCTGATATCCTGGTCATGGATGAGCCGACGAGCGGGATTGATCCTTACGGACGTCGACAACTGATCAAAATCATAAAAGAATTTACTCATACAAAGATTTTTACCAGCCACGACCTGGACATGGTGCTTGAATTATGCCCAAGAACAATCATTCTGCACCGGGGGCTAATTGCTGCGGATGGACCAACGGAAGAGGTGTTCCTCAACACGGCGTTACTTGCTCAGTGTCATCTGGAGCAGCCTCTTTCCATGCATGGATGTCTTCTTTGCCATAGGAAAGGGAAAGAAGCAGCTGCCTAAATGATATCCTTGCCGGTGCTGGCCATGTTCAGGCTGCTGTGGCGAACACCCTTGATAGATTTAAGAGTCGCCGCAAGCCCTTTTACCTCATCGGCTCGCCCCTGAACAGCAATAATCTCCAGGCAGTTGTGATGATCAAGATGAAGATGCTGAGTGGAGATTATCAATCCTTGATATTCATGCTGAATGTCGATCACCTTGCCGAGGACATCACGCTTATGATGATCATAGATCAAGGTGATTGCCCCGGCCACGACTCCTTCCTCTTCCCATTCCTTGCTGATGAGTTCCTGGCGGATCAGGTCGCGGAGGGCCTCAGAGCGGTTTGTATAGTTTTTCCCTCTGATGAGAGAATCGAACTTGGAGAGAAGTTCACTATCAAGAGAAACGCCGAAGCGGATAAGTGTGGACATGAAAACTCCCTTACATTCTTTCACTTTACGTAACACATCGCCGCTATGCGTGTCAATAGTGTTACTGGCGCCAAAAATCGGTGCATTTCATGTTTTCTGTGATTACGGAGATCTGTCCTCGTGACAATTTCCTCTGCTCAACCATCAGACACCGGGAATGGACGACGCACAAACCGGCGGTCCGGGCTTTGTGACAGGTTGAAGTATCCTTCAACCGGAAAATACCTTAACGTGCTGTTTTTTCCGTTTCGTAAGCTGACCCCTGTTCCAGCGTAGCCATAAGATGACCGGAGAGAACGTAAATAGTAAAACTACCAACAGCCAGCCCTGAAGAGGAGTGGCGTGCATATACTTTAAGGCCACGTACATCCCGCCCGCCATTGTCCAGTGCATGCCGACGCTGAAAGCCATGGTGAACAGAGTATCTCCCGCCCCGCGCAAAGCGCCAGCATATAGCAGCAATATGCCGTTGGAGAACACGTACAGGGCCGCAAAGCGCAGCATTGATTCGGCCTGGGACGCGGCCTGGGTGAATATTTTATCCGTTTCCGGCGGTTGGAAAACTCCGACCAGCAGTTCGGGCATTCCGACAAAAAACGGAGCAAGCAATGTGGCAAATACCAAAACGAGTTTCAGGCCGGAGCGCACCGACTGATGGGCGGCCGCATAATCACGGGCGCCCATGTAGCGCCCCACGAGACTGGTGACCCCGATCTCTATCCCCACCAGAGGCAGAAAGCTGATGAGATCCCAGTTGAAGAGGATCGTTGCGGCTGTAGCCGTGGCCGGTCCGTGCCCGTGCAGCAACGTAACCAGAGTATTAAACGCCAGCATGTTCAACATGAGCTCCAGCCCCACGGGATACCCGAAACGGACAAGGGACCTCATCAACCCCCTGTCATAGAGAAAAGAGTCCATTACGTTGTATCTTTCCCGGATTTCTTTTTTGAGGTAAGCTGCAACAAGTACGCCTACCCCCGCTAGGGTGCCGATTAAAACTCCTATCGCGGCTCCCCGGACCCCGGCGGCCTGAAAACCTAACCGGCCGAAGATCAGGATCCAGGCGGTACAGGCGTTTACGACCAAAGCGGCAATGGCGGAGAGCATGACCACGCCAGTGCGGCCGATGCCGCAGAAAAAGCCGCTCAGGGCGCTGCGCAGCAGATATAAGCCCGATCCCAGAATAACAATGGAGAAATACTCGGACTGCAACCGAGCCTGCTCCGGAATAAGACCCATGTGGTTGAAAACTTTTCCCGCGAAAGGGCCGAGGCAGGCCAGAAATGGCCAGGCGACCAAGGCGATAAGCATGGCCTGGAAAGCAGCCCGGCTCGCATTTCGCCTGCGTCCAGCCCCGTACTGCTGTGCTACCAATGCGGTAGTATAGCCAACAAGACCTGCAAAAAAACTAAGGCACTGATAGGCAGCGATACCGCCACCCATCGAGGCATTCATGGCATCAGGCGAAATCTTGGAAAGAAGCAGCCGGTCGGTGAAGATCATCAGGGTATCACAGCTTAGCGATACGACCATAGGCAAAGTCAGAGACACCATTTCCCGGATCGAGCCGGATTTGCACGTATTATTTTGATCAATCATTTCAGTATGGTATAAGGTTTTGTGTAAATTTTAAGGAGCCCAAAAGGTAGAAAAAATGGCGCTTTTCCTTGAGAATGGTTTTTCCCCAAAACCTAAACTGAAAGGAGAAAGCGCCATGAAACTGGAAGTAACGGTAGCGGAAATTGCAGAGATTTTCAAGGTTATTCAGGACAACCGGAGCAGCTTTTTGAGATCGTCTATCCTATGGCTTCCAGTAGGTGGCATAGCCGTAGTAGTTGTAAATGCTGTTTCCCCAAGTCCTGTCCGCGAAATCTGGCCACTGCGCGTCCTGGTCAAACCCGGGAGCTGCCTTCAGTTTCTCCTTATCCACATTGAGCATGAGCTTGTCCCCAGGCTTGGTGATCTCTAAGAGTGTGTGCTCAGGCCTGGCGAACTCGAATGCCTTCCAAGGTATGGCGAACAACTTGTTCCCCATACCCATGAAGCCACCGAAGGAGAGAACTGCGTAGGCTATGCAACCTTCCTTGGCGTCGATCACCAGTTCGTGGATCTTGCCCAGATCTTCATATTGGCGGTTGTACACCTTTTCGCCGATGATTTTGGATGCCAAGACAATACCGTACATTTCCTCCGTAATCTTCCTCACGTCTGTCATATCGCCTCCTTGGGTCCCTCGCTTATCGTTGTTGAGTTAAGTTGCGACTTTTGATCGTTCTTTTACCTTGCTGATCTTCATTACTTATTTCGAGGAGCTGGCTTTCTGATGCTTAACCTGCAGATCATTCACGACCTGCTTCACGTTGGGAACTCTCGTGGCTACCTGCTCGGCTTGGTCGCGCTTGTCCTGCGAGTTAAGCTCTCCGGTTAACGTGACCACACTGTTCTTCACTTTGTATTTCACGTCGTCGTGTATCTTGTTCTGGATCAAAGCAGCGTCCAGATTCTTCTCGATACCTTGGTCCAGGTCGGAGTTCACCGTCTTGGCATCTTTTTCCAGGCCCGCGGGAAGCACGGCAATCTGATTCGCGACCACCTGAGCGCCGGCGAAAGATTTTGCAAGGGATTCGGCTTGTAACTTGTCGTTGTCGCCAACAACTTTTCCGCTGAGGGTAACAATGCCCTTATCGCGATCCTGACTGACGGTAACATCTTTGAAGCCTGCTTGATCGAGCGATTTGCGGATATTGTCGGTAACATCTGGTGATTTCGTGGACGTCCCGGAACATCCTGACAGGCCCCCGACGGTGAACAATGCGAGAATTACTGCTGACATTATTAACTTTTTCATGATTCTTCTCCTTTGATATCGATTTGACTACTGGGCTGACATCACTCTCTCCATCCTTACGGAACAGGATAGGGAAACAATCGGATCTGACAACTCCATGGGCGTCTCAGAAATGACCTCCATTCGTAAGATGACCATGACTTGAGACCCAGTTTTTGCAAATTGCCTGACAAAAGCCGGAGATAAGTCGGATGCTTGAATTCACCATTTAATAACAAATGGTTATGCTAACAGGTGTCGCCAGCAGCAAACCATGCAATGATTCGCTTTAGCCTCAATATTTGGTGGACCCTCAATATAGTGAGGGATACGTTGCAGGGAAGTGGGAGAGCCTGTTTTGGTTATATTCTCTCCGGACGGATGATCTCGAATTTATTCATCCTTGCTCGTAAGGTACGCGGGCGGAGGCCCAGGAGCGCTGCGGCCCCGTCCTTTCCCTCGATGTGCCAGCGGGTGTCAGAAAGGATTTTTAAAATTTGGCTTCGCGCCATCTCTTCCCGGGTCCTCATCGCAGCTGAAACTGGTAAAAATGAAATATCGAGTTTGTCCGCGAGGTGCAAGAACGGCCCGGTACGCAGAATCACGGCCCCTGCGATGATGCTTCCCAGTTCCCGGACATTTCCGGGCCACGGGGTAATCCTGCCGCACCTTCATTGTTTTCTTCCGGATTGATTTGATCTCTTTGCCCAATTTCCTGGAATACCTCTCCATGAAGAACCTGGACCATAAGCGGGATGTCTGCTTGACGCAGACGCAGTGGAGGGACCGTGATGGGGAAGGCGTTGCGCCGATCAATAGCGCCAATCGTGATAAAATATCAATGAAGTAAGGCACCTATCACCTATAAGTCTTCACTCTCACATTTTAAATGAGGTTGAGGATTACGACTTAAAGATCAGCAACGCTTACGGGAAAATTCCGGAAGATATTTAAAGCGCGACATGCTTGCTCAGCTTAAACATTTTATAGATTTCGAACCAAACAATGGTTGTCAATCCCGCTGAGCTACAAGTGACGATATTAATCAATGTCAGTCTGTTGAACTGGAATAAATGCAGAAAAAACGGAATATTGAAAATTAACGACAGAAAGAGCATCGCCCCGCCTACAACCCATAATACAGCTTTATTGGGCGTGACTATAATCTTAAATATATTGTCGGTCCAAGATCTGTTCGTCAATATAATCGCAATGTTTGAAACAATTAAAGCGATAAATGCCATGGCCCCTACTTCTTTAGCATCATACCCGAGGTGCAGGCCTACAGTATAAACGATAAAGGTTATTATAAGGATGCCTACGCCTTGCAAACAACTGAGCAATATTTTTTCGACCCCAAAAAAGAGTTCATCTATTCGTTTTGGTGGTCGGTTCATTATGTTTGCCTCTTCTTTTTCGGCTTCAAATATTATGGAACATGCCGGATCGATTATTAATTCGAGGAAAACAATATGCACCGGCCATAAAATCAACGGGAAATTGCCCAACAATATCGGGATCAGGGACAATCCGGCAATGGGCACATGGATGGCGAGCGTGTATCCAAAGGCTTTTTGGAGGTTATCAAATATTCGCCTTCCCATTTTTATAGCTCCCACAATGGACAAAAAGTTATCGTCCATGATTACGAATACAAAGCCCAGCAGCATTAACCCTTCACGTATATCTCCCACCACCATGTACAAAGTGCCGCATGCAACTAGAAGTATAAACATGGGTTCTTTGACAACCCCCAGGGCAATGGAGAAAAAGTTTTTAGGTTGCGAAGATGGAAGATTGTTATAATCTTCTTTACGCAACTTTTCTTTTGCCTGACTGGCAGTTAATCCTTATATATTTATCGGAAGTCATGTCAAATATCAAAAACGTTTGTCCTTTCACGAGTTATATCTTGAGGACATCTGCCGATTCGACATCCAGGTAGGAATTGCAATCAGGGTCTCCCGGAATATTAGGAGTGACGGGGATAGATTGATACTGACAAGTGAAGTCCCCCTCCCACAAGCAGGGGTAGCTTCACTTGTCAGTAATGTTTATTCAGAGGGGGTGTAGATAATTTTGTGTAAATGGTTAGAGATGAGCTAAAAGACGATTTATA
>DYRD01000100.1 GCA_020718905.1 Syntrophus aciditrophicus
GGCGGCCGCATGTAATCGGCAAAGGTGAAGAAGGTGGCCGTATAGGGAATCACCCCGCCGTGAAGGGCCATACCGCCGGCAATGGCGCCCATGGCATGTTCCCGGACGCCGAAATGGATGTTTCGCCCGCCGTAATTCCAGCCGCCGCCCACAGCGCCTGCCGTTCCGCCATCGTGACGATCCGGGTTCTGAAAGTCCCCTTTGCCCTTCAACCAGGTCAGGCAGGAAGGATTAAGATCCGCCGACCCGCCCATGAGCTCCGGGATTATTGAGGCCATAGATTGCAGAACCGTCTCTGAGGCCTTACGGGTCGACACTTCCTGCGTATCCGCTCCAAAATCGGGGAGTCCCGTTTCCCATCCCCCGGGAAGCTCCCCCGTCATTATCCGCTGAAATTCCCGGGCCGGTTCGGGAAATGCCTGAGTATAAAGGTCGAAGACGGATTGCCATGCCTCTTCCCAACCCTTGCCCTTATCCAGTGACTGCCGGTAATGGGCAAGGACGGCTTCCGGAATGTAAAATGACGGTTCAAGGGGCCAGCCGAGCCGTTCTTTGGCGGCTCTCAATTCCTCCCGGCCCAGGGGGGAGCCATGACAGGCGGCGGTTCCTTCCTTGGTCGGAGCGCCGAAGCCGATACAGGTCATCACCCTGATCAGCGTGGGCCGCTGTTTTTCCCCACGGGCGGAGGCGAGGGCCTCGTCAATGGCCGCGATGTTGTTGCCTTCCGTAACGGTAAGCACCTGCCACCCGCAGGCGGCAAATCTTCGGTCCACATCCTCCGTGAAGGAGAGGGCCGTTGCCCCGGCAAGGGAAATGCCGTTATCGTCGTAAAGGACGATAAGTTTTCCCAGTCCGAGATGCCCGGCCAAGGCGCAGGCTTCAAAGGTCACCCCTTCCATGAGATCGCCGTCGCTGGCCAGGGTATAGGTGTAGTGGTCGATGATGGTGTGGCCCGGGCGGTTGTAGCAGGCCGCCAGGTGGGCTTCCGCCATGGCCATGCCGACGGCGTGGCTGATTCCTTGACCAAGAGGGCCTGTCGTCATCTCCGTCCCCGGGGGATGAGACCGTTCCGGATGCCCCGGCGTCTTGCTTCCCCATTGGCGGAAGGCCTGGATGTCTTCTCTGGTCAGGTCGTAGCCGGTGAGGTACAGGAGGCTGTAGAGCAACATGGAGGCGTGTCCGGCAGACAGGACGACACGGTCGCGGTCCACCCAGGAGGGATTTGCGGGATTGTGCTTCAGATGCCTCATCCAGAGGGTGTAGGCAAGGGCCACCGCCCCCATGGGCATTCCGGGATGGCCGGACTTTGCCTTTTCCGCCGCATCGGCGGACAGGAAGCGAATAGCGTTGAGGCATTTTTCTTCTATCATTTATTGAGGCCTTCTTTAATAGGGTGTGGATGGTTATTGCCGATTGGTGCGACGAAGATTTCACATTTCGGCAAACAAGTCAATCAATACTGACAAACTTCCCGCCGGAAATGGCAAAGCACCTTTACAATCATCTCTTTCTCATGGTAATTTTATGCCATCATGGGAAAATGAGGAGGGGAATATGCCAGGACCGTTAAAAGGCCTCAAGGTATTGGATTTTACAACGCTGTTGCCAGGTCCCTATGCCACCATGTGCCTGGCCGACATGGGGGCGGAGGTCTTGCGGGTCACTTCCGGATCGAGGCCCGATCTGGTGGAATTCCTGCCGCCTAAGCTTGCCGGGAAAGACATCTCCGCCATCAGTGCCTACCTGAGACGGGGTAAGCGCTCCCTGGCCCTTAACCTCAAGGATCCCCGGTGGATAAAGATTGTCCACCAGCTCCTGGCGGAACATGACATCGTTATCGAGCAATTCCGGCCGGGAATCATGAACAAGCTTGCTCTCGACTATGAGAGCATGAAAAAGGTCAATCCCCGTGTGATTTACTGCTCCATCACCGGTTATGGTCAGGACGGCCCCCTGCGTGATCGGGCCGGTCACGACATAAACTATATGGCCCTGTCGGGCGTGATGGGCTATTCGGGGAGCAAGGCCTCCGGTCCGACGCTGATGGGGATTCAGATCGCCGATATCGCCTCCGGTTCCAATAATGCGATCATTGGCATCCTGGCGGCAGTAGTGAATCGCGCGCAGACCGGTAAAGGGCAGTATATAGATATCTCCATGACCGACGGCGTGATGGCTTTCAATGCCATGGCCGGGGCGGCCTTTCTGGCCGGTGACCCGGCCCCGGGACGGGAGAAGACCTGGCTCAACGGCGGTTCACTGTATGATTTTTATGAAACGAAAGATGGCCGCTATGTAAGTATCGGCAGCCTCGACCCGCAATTCTTCAGCGCCCTTTGCCAGAGCATCGGCCGTCCGGACCTTAGCGCCGGCGGAGTCATGCCGAAGGATCTGAATAAGACCAAGGAAGATATCCGTGCCATCATGCGTTCGAAGACGAGCGATGAGTGGGTGGAGATATTCAAAGGGGTCGATGCCTGCGTGGAGCCGGTTCTGACCATGGAGTAGGCCCTGGAAGGCGAACTGACGAGGGGCAGAATGATGGTCGTTGACGTTCCCATCTCTGAAGGTGGCAAGGTCCGGTGAAGTTTTCCGGCCCGTCCGCGGCTTATGCCTTCGCCGGTGTCCGGACGGGACGTCATAACAAAGAGGTGCTTTTGGAGATCGGCTATACGGAGGAGCAGATCTCCGGGTTTGAGGAGACGGGCTTGTTCAAGTAGCCTCATGGGGAGAGGGTTATTTTTTCGTGGCGCCGATGCCTTTTTCCGTCCACTGGTGGGGATTTTTCCCTGTCACACCGGCATAGAACTCACGAATTTTCACCATGTCGCCTTCGATATCTCCCGTCGTAACCACGGCCGGACCGATTCCTCCCACTTTGCGCTTGTAGTCGATATAACCTATGGCAATGGGAACGCCGGCGCCGTGGGCGATATAATAGAAACCGGTCTTCCAGTACCGCACCTTTGAACGCGTCCCTTCCGGGGGAATGACCATGATCATCCCGACACTTTTTTTGAACGCCTGGACACACTGCGTTACGAGGTCGTTTGCCTGGCGGCGGTCGACGGGGACACCGCCCAGCCATTTAAAGAAACTGCCGAAAGGGGCGCGAAAAATGGTGTGCTTTCCCAGCCAGAAGACCTTCATGCGGAAGGCGAGGGATAAAATCATGGTGAGGGGAAGATCCCAGTTGGAGGTATGGGGTGCGGCGATCATGACGAACTTGGGGACATCCGGGACCTGACCTTCCTTTTTCCATCGGAAAAACCAGAGATAGGATATGGACAGGCAATAGAGGACTTGCTTAAGGACGGGGGTGTCGAAAATTGTTCTGCTCATGTTTTACTTGCACCCTTCCGGGGAGGCGGAAGGCGAAGGGCCTTCTCTTGCAGCGGGGAGGACATGGAAAGGTGCCATGTGTCAAGGCAAATCATTTATTTATAGAATATCGAATACTTACCTTATTTTTGGCACATTTTTAGTTGACGAAACGCGGGGATTGACGTAGATAAACGACTTTTAATAAAAACCGCTCCTAATTTTTACAAAAATTTTACAAAGGATTAAGGAAGGTATGCGCAGCAAGAACCGGAAGACGATGATCATTGTCTTGGTTATTGCCTTTCATCTTGGTCTCCTTACCGCCACGACTCCCGTTCGGGGCGAAGAAACTCCCCCTCCGGAAACGGTGGTCGAAGAACAGCAACGTTCTGTAATCGTTAAGGAACAGGAGCGGGAGGGTACAGAAGGAAAAGCCTATTACTACGCCAAGCGCTACCAGAATCGAAAAACCAGTTCCGGGGCAAGATATAATCCCCGGAAGCTGACGGCGGCCCATCCGGACCTTCCCCTCGGCACCAAGGTAAAAGTAGTGAACCTCGTCAATAACCGCTCGGTGATGGTGACCATCAATGATCGCTGCCGCAAGCACAGTTTTGAATTCATCGATTTGTCGCAGGCGGCGACCCGTAAACTTGGGGTTTCCGGCAAAGGGATGACGCGGGTGCGGATCATCCCCAGCGAAGACGAGTAACTTTCTCCGTAAAACAATCTGTCAATAATATCAAAATTTCGTCATTGCCCCTGCCGGACCTCAAGAATAAGGAGGGGAGTTCTTCGTCGTAGGTGCCGTAATCACTGAGATTGTTATGCCCACCCCCGTCGATCCGAATCAGCCGGGGGGTGATTTGATTAGCCGCTCCCATCTGGCGCTGGCGTCAAAGGGGATGATGTCGTCCCCGGTTCCGTGGATGAGATAAACCGGGCATGCAACCTCGGGGGTCCACAGATCCGTCCGGAAGGGATGTTTGCGGCAGGATCTCGGGAAGGACGATGAGGCGCTCCCGGCGGCAACCCACAATGAGGGTAAACAGACAGGGGCAACAACCAGGGGCGAGAAAGTTCTTTTTAATGAGGGAAAGGAAGTAAAAGGCAAATTCTCAAACCCGTCAAGGTTCGAAGCAGTGCTTCCCCATCGCTTCGGTCGGGGGCAGAGGATAGTCGCCCGTATAGCAGGCGAGGCAGAACGATTCATGCTTGATTCTCGTAGCTGCCACCATTCCCTCCAGGGATAGGTAATACAGGGAGTCGAGGCCGATGAATTTGCCGATGGCGTCCACTTCCCCCTTCTGGGCGGCAATCAGCTCCCCTTTCGCGGAGAAATCGATGCCATAGGGACAGGGATGGCGTGTGGGTGGGCAACTGATAACCATGTGGATTTCCTTGACTCCGTTGTTTCTCAGGTTGCGGACGCGGTTACGGCTGGTGGTACCACGGATGATGGAATCTTCGACGATGAGGACCCTTTTCCCTTCCAGGAGGGGGCGGACGGGATTGAGCTTTACCCGGACGCCGAAGTCACGAACGGGCTGGGTAGGTTGAATAAAGGTCCTCCCCACGTAATGATTCCTGATCATCCCCATCTCGAAGGGGATGGCGCTCTCCTCGGCATAACCCAGGGCGGCGTAATTGCCCGAATCGGGGAAAGGCATGACCAGGTCGACGTCGGGCTGGTACTCCTGTGCGAGGCGGTGGCCGAGGCGCTTCCGGCAGAGATACACGTTCTGGCCGAAGATCTGGCTGTCGGGCCGGGCGAAGTAGATGAGCTCGAAGATGCAGTGGGTGTGTTTGAGTTCGTGGAAAGGGTTCAGGCTCCGGACGCCGGTATCGTCGATAATCACGATTTCTCCCGGTACGATGTCCCGGACGTAGGTCGCCCCCACGAGGTCAAAGGCGCAGGTTTCCGAGGCGACGACCCAGCCGTCGTTGATCCGCCCCAGGCATAGGGGCCGGAACCCCCGGGGGTCCCGGGCCGCGATGATCCGGTTGCGGGTCATCATGACGAGGCTGTAGGCCCCTTCGATCTGAGACAGGGCGCTGACGAGGGCCTCTTCGAAACCATTCCGCAAATGGGCGGCCATGAGATGGATGATGACCTCGGTGTCCATGGTGGACTGGAAAATGGAACCCCGCGCCTCCAGGGTCGTGCGTAGATACTGGGTATTGGTCAGATTACCGTTGTGGCCGATGGCGTAATATTCCTCGCCGTAATGGGCGATGAAGGGCTGGGCGTTGGCGAGCACCGATGCCCCCGTTGTCGAGTAACGGACATGACCGATGGCCAGATGGCCTTTGAGCTTGGCAAGATTATCCTCCCGGAAAATCTCGGAGACGAGCCCCATCGCCTTGTGGGACCATATATCGCAACCATCCGCCGAAACGATCCCCGCGCTTTCCTGGCCGCGATGCTGAAGGGCGAAGAGGCCAAAAAAGGTCAGCCTGGCCGCTTCCGGATGCCCATAAACGGCAAAAACGCCGCATTCCTCACGGGGTCTGCCTGTTTCCGCATTATCCATTTTTTATCACCTGAAAATATACGCACCAGTTATCGACTACACCCACCGCCAAAGAGCTCATCCCTGGAACCCCATCCCCACCCCGTGCAGGGGCGGGCAGCTTCCATCTGGTTGTTATCAATAGCAATTATCTGCAAAGGGCGCCTGAGTGTCTCTTGTGTCAAGTATTATCCGAGATCTGGTCTTTATAGTAATCCTGAAGGGGTGACACTTCCCAGTCCTCTTTCTTCAGGGCGGCAATGGCTTCGCTCATCGCCTTGGCCCCGGCGAGGGTGGTGGTATAGGGCACGTTATAAATCAGGGCGCCCCGCCGGATATTGTAACCGTCGTAGGAAGATTTTCTCCCGACGCTCGTATTGATCATCAGTTGGATGTCCCCGTTCTCGATGTAGTCGAGAACGTGGGGACGGCCTTCGGAAAGTTTGTTGATGCCCTTGATCGTAACTCCGTAATTATTAAGGAAGGCGGCGGTGCCCCTCGTGCCGACGAGTTGAAATCCCATCTCCTGGAAGGCCCGGGCGATAGGGACGGTCGGTTCCTTGTGAATGTCGTGGACGCTGATATAGACCTGACCCATCAGGGGAAGCCGGAAGCCGGCGGCGAGTTGGGATTTGGCGTAGGCCATGCCGAAAGAGGCGTCGATGCCCATGACCTCCCCGGTGGATTTCATCTCTGGTCCGAGGAGGACATCGACATTGGGAAAACGATTAAATGGGAAAACGGCTTCCTTGACGGCGATATGATTGGGCCAGATGGTTTTCGTAAACCCCAGCTCCCGCAGTGATTTTCCCAACATCACCTTTGTTGCGAGCTTGGCCAGGGGAACGCCGATGGCCTTGCTGACAAAGGGGACGGTCCGGGAGGCCCGGGGATTGACCTCCAGGATAAAGAGATTGCCGTCCTTGATGGCGTACTGGATATTCATGAGGCCTACTACGCCCAGTTCGGCGGCGATCTTTTGCGTTTGTTTTTCAATGAGGGCAATCATTTCCGGTGCTAAGGTCAGGGGGGGCAGGATGCAGGCGCTGTCCCCAGAATGGATGCCCGCCGCTTCGATATGTTCCATGACGCCGCAGACGACGGTTTCGTGGCCATCGCTCAGGGCGTCCACGTCCACTTCGATGGCGTCCTCCAGAAACTGATCGATGAGAATGGGGTGGCCCGGGGAGACGAGGAGGGCCCGTTCCATGAACGACCGCAGGGTCGTTTCATCATAAACGATCTCCATGGACCGGCCGCCCAAGACGTAGGAGGGGCGGACGACTACGGGATAGCCGATGCTTGCGGCGGCCCGGACGGCCTCTTCCGTGTTCATGGCCGTGTCATTTACGGGCTGTTTGAGGTCCAGGAGAGCGACGATCTCCTGAAAACGCTTCCGGTCTTCCGCCCGGTCGATGGCGTCCGGCGAGGTGCCCAGGATCTTTGCCCCTGCCGCTTCCAGGCCCTTGGCGAGATTAAGGGGGGTCTGGCCGCCGAACTGGACGATGACCCCGCGGGGGTTTTCCCGGTCGA
>DYRD01000101.1 GCA_020718905.1 Syntrophus aciditrophicus
AGCGATTCACCTTGTTGTAACGGTTCATTAAAAATTCGAGATTTTCCTTGTTGATTACACGAAAGCGTTTTTTTCTTCTTCCGTTAACGGGGTCAAAATGTTTCCCATGTCTATGTCTCCTCCTTTTTTCCTGACATCAATGATCGCCCGGGATCTAACTCAGAACGATAACCATCCTTTCTTATGGTTTCTTCAGCCCCGCTCCACCCCTCCTTCCTTCTCCTCATGGACGACCCAACGCCTGATCACTTCAAAGAGCTTTTCCCGCTTGATGGGTTTGGTCATATAATCATTCATTCCTCTGCGCAGGCATTGTTCTCGTTCCGTCACCATGGCGTGGGCCGTAAGGGCAATAATAGGCAATGATTTCTGCTCGTCCCCTGGTTCAGCCGATCCCCGCTTGCCCTCCAGGGATCTGATCGCCTCCGTAGCCTCATAACCGTCCATTTCCGGCATCTGAATATCCATCAGGATCAGGTCATAACGCCGGGGCGCCTGCCGGTATGCCTCGACCGCCTCCAGGCCGTTCCCAGCTATCTCCATATTGTAACCCCCTTTGGTGAGAATGCGCTTCATCAGGAGCTGATTGTCGGGGTTGTCTTCCACAAGGAGAATCCTTATGTCCTGCTTGAGATTGGGGCTTACCGATTGTTCGGTAACGAGGGGATCCGTTTCCTTTTCCTCGTCATGATTGCCTTTTCCGATGATCCGCTCGAGAACATCGACCAGGGTCTTGCGACGAGCGGGTTTGCGGAGATAACCATTGAAACCGGCCTCCTGAAAGCGCCGGTGCATCCCTTCCGTCGAAGATGAATACGCGAGTAGCGGGATTGGTCGAATTCGTCCCCCCAAAAGGCGAATCCTCCGGGCCGTTTCATAACCGTCCATGCCGGGCATCTGAATGTCGATAACGGCAAGTTCAAATGGTTTGTCTTCCGCAGCGGCGCCGAGGATCGTCGCCTCGACATCGGAGAACTTACTGAGAAGGGTGGCAACCATCCCCTGCTGTTTAAGCAGGTGTCCCAGGATATCGAGATTGGCGGGGTGATCATCAACCACAAGCACCCGTTTCCCCTGAAGGGACGCATACGGTACGGGCTCTTCCCGAGGCCCCGTTGCCCCGGCCCGGTTCACTTTCCGCCCAGAGGCTTCCGTTCATAAGCTTTGCAAGCTCGCGGCTGATGGACAATCCCAATCCCGTCCCGCCGTATCGCCGTGTCGACTCTCCCTGGATTTGCTGAAAGGAACCAAAGATAAATTCGAGTTTGTCCGCCGGGATTCCGATACCCGTATCCCGGACTTTAATATGTAATCTGACCCGACCACCTTCTGCCCCATCCACACCGAGATCGATGCCGATTTCTCCGGCGGCGGTGAACTTGACGGCGTTTCCCAGCAGATTAAGAAGCACCTGGCGGAAACGGGCGGGATCTCCCTTGATCCGGGCCGGCGTCTCATCCCCGATACGGCAGAATAGTTCCACGGGTTTGCCCGCAAGGCGGGGTTGAATCAGATCACATACTTCGTAGATCAACAATTCCGGATCAAAATCTACCATTTCCAGGTGCACATGACTGGTTTCAATCTTCGAAAGATCCCGGATATCGTCAATAAGGGACAGCAGGGCGTCGCCGCTGCGTTTGATGGTGCGCAGAAAGTCGGTCTGCTCGGGGTTCAGGGCTGTGTCGAGAAGGATGTCCGTGAAACCAATAACACTGTTCATGGGCGTGCGAATTTCGTGGCTCATATTGGCCAGGAACTGGCTTTTTGCCACATTCGCCGCTTGAGCGGCAACGGCCAACTGCTTAACCCGCTCCAGAGAATCCTGCAACTGGCGGTTTCTTTCCTCCAAATCTTCGTTGATCCGCCGCAGTTCCTCTTCCGCCCGCTTGCGGCGGGTGATATCCCGGAGACAGGCCAGATCCGCCGTGCCCCCCCGAAAAGGGATGTTGGTCCCGATGCCCTCCACCCAAAGCGAACGGCCGTCGCCGGTTATGAGCCGATATTCCTCCACGATTCCCTCTTGTCCGGATTGACTCGTCTTTTGAATATTCTACGCCGCCTGCACCAGGCTGTCGGGATGGAGAAATTCCGTCATATTCCTGCCGAAAGCCTCTTCGGGGGAAGCCCAATCCATCATGCGGGCCATAGCCTGGTTTCCGAACAGAATGGCGCCGTCCGAGCCGATAATAATGAAAGGTCCTCGCTTTCCCGCAGGGCTTCCTCCATTTTCTTTCGTTCCGTAATATCGCGGGCGACACAACGTATTCCCCTAATCTCGCCATGATCGAGGAGGAGGTGTACATTCTGACCGATCCAGTTTTCACGGCCGTCCCTGGTGATCATCGGGAATTCATGGTAGATCTTCGGAATTTTTTTCAAGAACTGGCGACCCGTAACTTTCCAGACCTGCTCTCGATAATCCGGTTTAACGAGCTTCTCAAAGTGCATCCCCCTCAGTTCGGCGATGGAATACCCGCTGATCCGGACTCCCGCGCCATTGACGTAGCGGCAATAACCAGCGGTATCCAATTCAAAGATGGCCTCATCTATGGACTCAACTATCTGGCGATAGGAATCCTCTTTCAGCCAGCATTCCTGCCCGGTCTTATCTTTTTCCTTCATATAAGAAATTTTTCCACAGGGTGATAATAGCCGGATAACATTTATAAATACAAAAGGGAACTTCCCCGCTGCAAAGACACCGCCCCATCACGGCGACCGCTTGTCCTCATGAAAGTAAATAAAGTCGGGGCTTGTTGATTGCTCTCAATTGATGTATGAATAAAGTAAAATGGTTTGTTTGGGCAAAAAAGCGGCAAAAGGAGCGACACTCCCCCGGGCGGTAACGGGAAGAACCAGCCGCCTCGACTCAAAAAATTGAGGTTGCCAGTGGTTTTGTGGTGAAGGTATTTGAAATGGAATTCGCCGATGTCTTTTTTTCGTTCATTAACCCAGGAAAAATCGAAGAAGATATTTCTGGTATCTTTCTTCATCTCCACTCTGTTTCCCTTCCTGATTATTATCGCCGCCGCCCATCACTACCTGTTCCCGATCCTCGCTGCCCATGAGATTGAAAAGCTGAACGAGGTTTTGGCTTATGCCCTCATGGTTCTCCTCTTCTTTCCCCTGGTGACCTTTTTTCTTATGTTCAGGTGGTTCAGTTTTCTGGAAAAGGTAACCGCCGAAATTACTCTCAAGACAATGGAGGTCAGGGCGGGGAAAAAAGAATTTGCGGGGCAGAATCTGCAAGTAGACGATCATTATCTGTCTCACATACAGGCGAAATCTCCGCAAGGAAACGAAGAGAACGAAATACAAAGTATCGTCCGTTCCTTCGACGAGATATTCCAGACCGCGGTAGATCAGATCGAGGAGAGAAACCGTATCAAGGAGCTTCTCTCCGGCCTGATCGCCATGGCCTCGGACCTGACCTCGGAGCTCGACTTCGATCGTCTCTTTCCGTTAATTATCGGCAAGGTTACGGATGCCATGGCGGCTGAGCGTACCAGCCTTTATGTGATTGATTGGGAAAAGCGTGAGCTATGGACGCGGGTCGCTGAAGGCATCGGTCAGATACGCCTGCCCCTGGGCGAGGGCATCAGCGGTCGCGTCGCCGCGTCCGGAGAGATGATGAATGTGGACGACGCATGGGAATTACCCTACTTCAATCGGACCTATGACGAGACGAACCGGTTCCGGACCCGCTCCGTCTTGTGCATACCTATCCGATGCCGCCGCACACGCCACATCGGGGTGCTTCAGGTCATCAATAAAAAGGGAAGGCATCAATTCGACCAGGATGACGAGATACTGATTAAAGGTTTGGTGTCTCAGGTCGGAATTGCCCTTGAAAATTCGATCCTTGTCGATGAGCTGAAGCTGTCTTTTGAGCGATCCATCAGTTCCCTCTCCGCCACCGTGGACGCTAAGCATCCTTTCACGGCGGGTCACTCGGAAAGGGTAACGGAATATTCCCTCCTGATGGCCGGAGAGATGGAACTCAGCCAAGACCAATGCGAAGCGCTCAAGTATGCCTCCCTGCTCCATGACATCGGCAAAATCGGCATCCGCGACGAGGTCCTCACTAAAAACGGCGCCTTCACGCCCGACGAGTGGAAGGAGATGCAACTCCATCCCGTTAAAACCAAGACTATCCTTGAAAAATTCCATTTTCCCGAACATCTCCGGAGGGTTCCCGAAATAGCCAGTTGCCACCACGAAAGAATCAATGGCAAGGGTTACCCGGCTGGTCTCCGGGGTGATGCAATCCCCCTGGAATCAAAAATCATGGCCGTTGCCGATGTCTTTGACGCCTTGACATCGAAACGGGATTATCCCAAGTATACCTTTGGCGAAATCATGGAGGATGATCGCATGCCCATAAACAAGGTAATTGCCATTTTACAGGGCGATGCGGGAAGCAATTTCGATCCCGTCATCATTGATGCGTTTCAAGGCTGTCTGCAAAAGGCACTTCTCCGCTACCGGGGGGAACTTTTCCCCCCCGAATATGTGGATGCTTTTTTATAGCGCTTCGATTTAGAAGCGGAGTTACCTATGCCTTCTTGCCTCAAGAGCGGCAAGATAAATCGTGCGATTCTCATCGATATACTCCGGGGACAGGCTCATTCCATGGGCGTAAGGAACCCCGTTTTTATCGACGGTCACAAAAGTTACCATGCCCGTGACCGATCGTTGACGATTTGAGGAAATTCATCCCGTGAATGCGGGCGCAGACAATGTCCTCAGGCCTTCTCAACAGGTCGATAGCAGAAATAAGACAAGCCTCCACGAGCCACTCGGCCATCCTGCCGGCAAACAGGGTCCCGTGATGATTGAGATCTTCCGATTTTATGATCCGGGAAATCAGTATCTCCCGGATCTCCTTTTTCCCTTGAGTTATCATAACGTTTCCTTTCTATGCCTTATAAAATAATGACGGGAAGGGAATATAAAATTCATTCATCCTCCCCGTCAAGAACCAATCGGCCTGGATGCAATCTTTAGATCAGCCTCTGGCCCCGAGGCGCAGGCCGCCGTGGATAAAGAAGACATCGCCGGACAGGTCCTCATTGCGGTAAAGTTCTCCTACCAGGGAGGCTACCTCCTCCGGCTCTACTAACCTGCCGATGGGCACATCGGCCAATATCTTCTCAAGGGCCCTCTGATCCATCCGTTTGACCATTGCCGTACCTACATAACCGGGGGCCACGGCAACACAGCGGATCCGGTCGGACAGGCCGCGCCTGAGAAATTCCGCCGTAATCACCTTGGGCATTACGGCCATGGCGGCCTTGGATGAGGAATAATTGATCTGGCCCGCCGTTCCCAGGGAACCTGTTGAAGAAACGAGACAGCTCAGTCCCTTGCAGTTGTTGTTGATCATCCGCTCCGCACATTCCCGGACCGTATCGAGGTTGCCGAAGCGCTCGTTCAGGACCCCCTGATCGGCATACCAGTGGAGGGCGTAATCGTGGAACCGTTCGTAGGCCTCCGGCGTGGCGATGTCAATCGCCTGTCCTTCCCCGGTCACCCCCCGATAATAGACGGCGGAGAGTATCCCCATGGCCCCGAAGGTTCCCGAGGCCGCCCAGGCGATCCAGGGACCCGCTTTGGTAGGAACGGCATAAGGCATTTCCTCATAGGTCTTGCCCTCGAGAAGGATTTCGCCGGTTCCGTACTGGATTCCCGAACGGGCCTGGCTGACATTATCGTAATCGTACTGTTTACTCGCACTCTCCGGTCCGAACTGCCCAAACCCCGAAAGGGAGGTATAGATCAGGCGCGGATTTATTTTGGTAAGTTCCTCATAGCCAATCCCCCAGGCATTCATAACCCCGGCGGGATAGGTTTCAATAAGAATATCGGCACCCCGGACAAGACATTTAAGGATCTCCTGACCCGCTTCCTTGTCGAGATCCAGGGTAACATGGTATTTATTCCGGCCTTCCTGGAGATAAGCGAGGCCGGTGCCCCGATGCATAACGCCGTTGGGCGAGTAGGTACGCACCAGATCGCCGCCCGGCGGTTCGATGCGAATGGTCTCCGCCCCGAGTTCGGCAAGGAGGGATGAGCAGAAACATCCGGCCATGCTCCGGGAGCTCAAATCCAATACGACTAAATCATCCAGGGCCTCCGATTTCTCGAAATTCTTCATGGGATCGTCAAGGGATCGGACACAATCGGCCCATTCCGCCCATTTTGGTCTTTTATATTCTGCCATAGCGCCTCACCTCCTCGAAGATTGCGACTGATTGTCCATCCCAATCAGTCGGGGGACGACGTCCCTGTGCGTCTTTCCATCTACCGAGGACTCCGCGCAGATAAAGCTCGTCTATCTGCGCCTGATTCCGGCCCAGCAGCTTAGTCATGATAAAATCATTGTCAAAACCGACCGGCCGGACTGACCACCGGTGCTTCGGAGGCGTCTTGGACATCATGATCGGTATGTCATGATCCGTGTACTTTCCATAGAGGGGTCCATCCAGATCCTTTACAAACCCCCGGGCGCGACGCTGGGGATCTTCGCACATATCCCGTGAATTGTGGAGGCGGGTCGCGGCAAAGCCATGCCGTTTGCCAAGCTCTTCTATCTCAGCAGCCGTTTTGGTATGCGCCCAGTCGGCGATGATCTTCAGGATTGTCAATACGTTTTCCGTTTCGAGCCTGTTGGTATGCTCCTTGAAGCGCGGATCGTCGGCCAATTCCGTTTGCCCCATCGCTTTGCACAGCCCCTGGAATTCATCCGGGGCCGGAGCCGCCAGGGCGACAAAAAGATCGTCCTTGCAGAGGAAGGTGTCGGCGGGACAGATACATTGGTCGCGGTTGCCCGACGGTTCCACACCGTTGCCCGTCAACTGCTGATAAGGCCAGACCCAGCCCATAACGCGCATAATGTTCTCGGCCTGGGACATTTCAATGAATTGCCCTTTTCCTGTTTTCCTCTTGTGATGAAGGGCCGCCAGGACCGCTACTTCTCCCATCATGGCCCCGAAGACATCGCAGATCCAGATGCTCTGCTTCATCGGCGGGCGCTTGGGAAAACTGGACATCCAGGCCTATCCCGAAAGGGCCTGGGCGGCGCCGTCGTTGGAAGGCCAGTCCTGCTCCGCATAGGTGCCCCACTGACCGAAGCCGTTTTTCTCGATATAGATGATGCCGGGATTGACTTTCTTGATGTCCTCGTAACCGATGTTCAGCGATTTGTTACGGCGGGGCGAAGGTTGAATTCAATGATGTCGGACTTAGCGGCCAATTCCTTGAAGATCTGCTGCGCCCAGTCAATAAGAGCGGGTATGGCAAAACTGGACAGGTGCATAAGTGGGAGGATTGTTCTATA
>DYRD01000102.1 GCA_020718905.1 Syntrophus aciditrophicus
GATGCCCGCGTCCGTGAAGATGTCGACCTGGCCAACAAGGTCCGCGACGAAGACGAAACGGTGGATAACCTGAACGAGCAGATCTTTCGGGAACTCTTAACCTTCATGATGGAAGACCCCCGGACGATCCACCGCTCCCTGCTCATTATGCAGATCTCCAAAACCGTCGAGCGGATCTCCGATCATGCCAAGGGAATCGCCGACATGGTGGTCTATATGGTGACGGGCAAGAGCGTCCGCCATCAATAGCCCGGGGATATTTTAGAGGTTACATTTTGCAATGAAAAGCCGCCTTTTTTACAAGATCTTTGCCTCATACCTGGTCCTGGTCGTCCTGGTTATCGCCGTCATGGAATTCTACCTGACCCCGAAAATCCAGGACACCGTGACGAAAGGAATTACGGAAAGGATGCTGGCCAACGGTCGCATCATGGCCCTCATGCATAGCGAGGACATGATCAGGGAAATCAGGCAACTTGCTTCCCGCTCCGAGGCCAGGGTCACCGTCATTGACGCCGCCGGCAAGGTTCTCGCAGACACCCACTCGCCGGAACAACCGATGGATACGCACCTCAACCGCCCCGAGATCCAGGAGGCGCGCATCAAGGGACAGGGGGTTTCCCGGCGTTACAGCCGCACCCTGCAGGCCGACATGTTCTACGCGGCCGTTAACATCGTGGACAAAGAAAGCATCAATGGCTACGTCCGCCTGGCCCGCTCTCTCACCGATGTATCCGCTTCCATTGAACATATATATCGAACCATCTACCTGACCCTGTTTTTGATTTCCCTGCCGTCCCTGCTCTTGGCCTGCTGGTTCGCCAGGAACATCACCGCCCCCATCCGCCGGATGGCGGCGTTCACCCAAAAGCTCCGGGCCGGACAGCGACCGGCGCCGATGCTGATGGATTCGGGGGATGAACTGGCGCAACTTGCCCAGGATATCAAACATATCCTTGAAGAGCAGGATGAGAAGATCCGTCTGGCCCAGGAAGAAAAAAGCAAACTGGAGGCCGCTTTTGCCAGCATGGTGGAAGGAACCCTTACCCTGGACCGGGACAACCTCATCGATCAGTTCAACCGGAGCTTGAGAAAAATGATCGGGAAGCGCTATGAGGAGATCCTGGGCAAGACGCCAATGGAAGCTTTCCGGAGCGTATCTTTACAGGACGCCCTCCTCCGCTTTCGGGAAACAGGCCTCCCGGTCCTGGAAGAGATTATCCTGGGCGATGATGGAAGCTCGCGGGTTCTCGATGTCAATATCACTACCATTCAGGGCTTCCCCGGCGAGGAACCGAAAATTTTGATGATGTTCCACAATGTTACCCGTCTGAAGCAACTTGAGCGCATGCGCATGGATTTCGTGGCCAATGTCACCCATGAGATCCGGACACCCCTCACAGCCATCATCGGCTATGTTGAAACTCTCCAACAAGGCACCATTCATGATCGAAAGCAGGAGGGGAAATTCCTCCAAACCATCAATAACAATGCCCAACGCCTCAATCGCCTTGTCGATGACCTGCTTACCCTCTCCGACATCGAAATGGGGGAAGCAAAAATGCAGTTCCGGGAAGTAGCCGTCGCGGAAGTCATAGGAGAGGTATTGAAAACGGTGGCGCCCCAGGCGGCAGCCAAGAAGATTGCCCTGGAAGAGCATCTCTCCGCGGACGTCCAGCCGGTCCGCGCCGACCGGGATCGGGTTTTTCAGATCCTCCTGAACATCATTGACAACGCCGTCAAATTTACCCCCCAGGAGGGGCCATCAAGATAACGGCCGCCCCGAAGGACACCGGAACAATGGCAATCCGAATCACCGACACGGGCATCGGGATACCGAAAAACGAAATCCCCCGACTGGGAGAGCGTTTTTACCGGGTGGAAAAAACCCGCTCCCGGGACTACGGGGGGACGGGTTTGGGGCTATCCATAGTCAAACATCTCATGGCAGCCCATGGCGGCAGCATGGAAATCGATAGCACCCCTGGACAGGGAACCACGGTGTCCCTGTATTTTCCTGCGTCCATCCTTGCAAAAGCGAACCCCCACCAGGGATAAAATATTTTCGTTCACCATCCGCAAGTGATCACCCCCAGTCAGCATGCTGCGACAACATCCACTCAAAATGGACAAAAGAAGCGCCCTGTTGCTGTGTACCCACAATTCCAGCCGTTCCCAGCTGACCGAAGGGTTGCTCCGCTCCATACACGGGGAGCAATGGATAAAGACGGATGCTATCTTTATATACTTATTCGTTAACGAAAGGATGGCGGGAACGGTAAGCCTTGACGAAAAGGTCTAGGTCGTCTTAACATCGGCAAACTTATAGCCGATGCCCCGGACGGTGAGGACGTACTCCGGGTTTTCCTTGTCTTTCTCGATAGCGGACCGGAGACGGCTGATGTGGACGTCCACCGTCCGTGGTTCCACGTAGGTCTCGTCTCCCCAGACGTAATCCAGCAGTTGATCCCGGGAATAAACCCTGTCCGGATGCTTTGTAAAAAAAATCAGCAGTTTCATCTCCTTAGGGCCAAGGTCCACTTTCCGGCCGTCCAGACGGACCTCATAGGATGAATAATTCACCTGAAGACCACGGAACGAGAAGGCGTTCCCTTCTTCCGGGGCCGGTTTCCTTTCCGACCTCCGGAGAACGGCCCGGACGCGGGCGACAAGCTCACGGACTCTGAAAGGCTTAGTGATGTAATCGTCGGCTCCCAACTCGAGACCAATGATTTTGTCCACGTCCTGGCCTTTGGCGGTCACCATGACGATCGGCAGATGCTCCGTTGCGGCTTTCCCGCGGATGCGCCGGCAGATATCGAGACCCGACAGTCCGGGGAGCATTAAGTCCAGAACGATCAGGTCGGGTTTGAGCGTCTGCACTAATTCCATAGCCTGCTCTCCGTCCCATGCCTTGAAAACGGTGTAGCCTTCCTGTTCAAGATTGAAGGCAATAAGTTCAACAAGGTCCTTTTCGTCATCTACCACCAGGATTTTTCTTGCCGTCATGCCTTAACCGCTCCACGAATTTCGATGTGTAATTTTCACCGACTTTGCAGAGATTGTCAAGGGACTTTCACGGGCATAAAAATCCTAGACCCTGTCCCTGATCACAGAGAGAGAAATTTCCTATGCCGTCACTCTGCTCCTTCCCGTATATAGAAAGATCAGGACCCAGAGGACTTGCAGGAAAATGATCATCCCGGGCGTCCAGAGGATTGTCAGGCCCGCCATAAGTTGCGGTCCTCCCGGCGGCGGGACGGACGGAGGGGAAGAAAAAAAGCAGCCCCCCTGCGTAAGGCAAGGCAAGGAGGGACATGAATTGATAAGAAGATATGCTACCGCGGCCCCGGTAATCGGCCCGCAGGAATTCGGAAAGGAAACGCCACCCTTGGGCCGTTCCGACGGTAACGGCAAAGGCAGGCAGGTAAAGCTCGGCGAGGAAAAACCATACCCCCGCCAGACCCGCCAGGGTATAAATAACCGCCGTCATCGCCTGAACGGGAACAACCGGTTGGCCGTCGAGACCGTGGGCATAGGAGATTTTTTTTGTTGCTCCGTAAAAGGTCATGACGAAGGGGCCAAGGGCCTTGCAGACGCATGGAGACAACATGGACAATGGTTTTCCATAACAGCAGCCGAAACTGATGCAGGCCAGGCGGCCTGTTCCTTCGCCCATGATATGGCCGATCGCCATAGCGGCAAGGGTCGGAAGCATGGGCAGGCGGAAGCCGAAAATATCCCCGCCCAATGTATTTACCGCCCCGATGAGGAAAGGGGAAATCACCAGTCCCGCAAAGACCGCGCCGCCGACGGTGAGGGTAAAACGCTTCCCTGTCCACCAGACCGGCCAAGATGCGGGACAGGGGAGTGCAAACCGCCAGGATCAGGACCATCAGGGTCAGGGCTGCCGCACCGGGGACAGCGGCGGCGCCCATGAGGACCAAAAACAGGGAGACCCCGAGGACATAAGCCGTGGCTTGAAAAAACCCGTACCAGGTGTAGTTTATCCCCTGCCAAACCTCCCCTTTGTTTTTATGCCAGGGAATGCAGGCAAGTATCTGCCAGTTCTCTCTCGGCAATCCCCTGAATCACCATAAAAATAACGCACATAGCGCCAACCCGAGGGAGATGACAAATAAGGTGTTGAGATGCATCGTCAAGGGCAGAGGTTCCATCCATTCAACAACCGGCGCCGGCAGGATTGAAAGGTAAACCCTCCTCGGAACTCCATGGTTCCATGGATCTTTGGGCGGTTTCCTGCCGTTGTTGGCAGTCAAGGCAGAGACGGCTCGTCGGCCTTGCCAGGAGTCGCTTTTCCGAGATGGCCTCTCCACAACGGTCGCATATCCAAAAAAGCCCCCTGTCGATCCGCTGCAGGGCTTCCCGGATTTCCTGGATGATCCTCCTCTCCCGCCCTCGCATCGATAATTCCATCTGCCAGTTAAGCTCGATGACCGCCATGTCGAATGAATCGGCACATTTCCCCGGATCCGTATTCATCCCGGATCTGGTCTTGCCGACTGCATTTTGGAGCGTAATCATCTGCATTACGAGCAGCTCCCTGAAATAGCTCATCTTTGCCGCCTTCATAAAAAACCTCCCTGAAGTTTCATCTTATCAATAAACTACAATTGGTAATGGTTTCCGCAGCTCCGTCCCGATCAGGTCACGAACCAAGACATCCGTTTCCACCAGGGGCTGAGAAAAGCCATTGCTCAAAATACTTTCCACTCCCGCAAGACGCATGTTCCATGATGATGTCATTGGCAAAATCGACGCAACCCCGCTGAAAGATCAGGACAACGGTGCTGCTTCCCGGGCGAAAGAGGCTCTTGGGACAGCCCTTGTTAACGAAGAGGCCGGAACCTACGGGAACGGGATCATCATATCCCTTCTCACTATAACATTGGGCGATGTCGCCGATCATGAGGGCCACGACCTCCACCATTGCCACCACCCCGACCTGTGTCCCCCCGGAGACGTCCGTATCGATAATGGTGATCACCCGCTTGTTCTTGGAATAGGGCGTCACGAGAGAAACGACGGCCTCGGGATGACAGGCGTGGTAACATCCCGGAATGGCATAGAAATCAATAACCTTTCCGGCAACGGGGGCATGGGTGTAATGATAACGCTCCGGCGTCAGCCGGAAGACGGCAAAGTCACCGTTATTCAGTAGTTTACGCCATTTCAGTTTGTTCCTGCCGATCAGCTCTTCAAAATCAAAGAATTTACCCTTGATGAAAAGGCTGGAGGCAGCATCGAAGGAACCGACGAGCATGCGGGCGTCGCAGGGAGACACGACCGCGGCGGGATCACGGGGCATGGGTCGGCAATCCCAGTAGCGGATCTTTCTTTCAAAGATCTTCCGGGGTGTATCCAGATGGGCTTGATTACCTATGCATTCTCGGATAGTTATCCCGCTTGCCTTCAAGAAATCACAGTGTCCATTAAGCTTTTCATTGAGCAAACTGTGAAAGTTGAGAAACCCTAGGAGTCGCGATATCCGGGCATTAGTCAAAACCCGAAACATCAGGGGGGCGCGTTCCCGCAGCTGGCAATAGACAAAGCGGATTCCCCGATTGCCGAAAAATTTTTCCGTATTCACCGAGTGGCTCTCCCGCCCAATATATTGATGCAACATCGAAGGATTTTCCATAGCCGGATGCCGGCGGTCGACAGACATGTCGTCGGTCTTCATGAACGGAAATAAGAACCAACTGGATGAGTTTCCGCAAATCCTCCTCAGGAGCCCTTCCCGCGCAGATGTTGCTGCCAAGGCGCGCCAGGAAGGCGGAAGCGCCCTCTTCATTTAAGAACAAACCGCAGGGCCTGCCGCGTCGTCTGAGCTGCGCGGCCCGCTCCTTCGCCCAGGGCCGCCAGATCAACGGTTAAAAAATCCAGGGCCTCTTCGCTGTGGCGGCGGCGCAGGTGCTGCCGATAATACCGCTCCGCGGCAAGGTTGAAATCTTCGGCAGACATTTGCAAAGGCGAAGCAGCACCCGCCTCCTTGAGAATCCCTCCCGTAAGCCTGCCCAGGGCGGCAAACCGGTCCGGCGCCTCGAGACGCATGGCCAGTTCCTGAATCGCCTCTTCCATCTGAAACATCTCGATCAGATCGGCGGCATCTTCACGGAGGACTTTCAACAGGGCGCGGCGGTATTCCAGGTTATGGACGCGCAGATAGCCGGGATAGCGCCGACTGTGCCTGACCTTTTCCGTACCGGCAATAATTTTTTTCATCATTTCATTGTCCGTATTCTCCCGGACAAAGAAGGTCGGAATGCCGATAGCCGTACCGAAAATGATCTGCCGCCGCTCGCTTTCCACAAAGGGGCGGTCCGGGATATGGGCGTGGGAGATCCGGCGTTTGGCAATATATTTGTAAGCCAGACAGTAAAGAAGGTTTTGGACATCCACCGCCCGGCCCACATCCCCGGCAAATTGTTCGAAAAGGCTGTAATGGCGGGCCTCAAATCCCGAAAAGCCCATTGCTTCGTATTCCCGCATCTTCTCGAAGAGATAGAGAGACATCTTCGTATCGAAAACTCCGAGGTCGGCCAGGTCTTTCTTCAGCCCGTCGCTGTTATGGAGTCTGCCATCAAGGGCGGGACTGCGCTCGGTACTCATAAGGGCCACCAGATAATCGATGATGCGGAAATCAGTAATAAAATCGCCACGAAGACCGCAGAGGACGCTGAGCGTCCGATCCAGCCAGAGGGGACCGAAAGGGGTCAGGGGACGGCCGAATATCGTTAGCTTGGCCTTTTTCTGCCAGCGCCGCCAGAGCATGCGCAGATGGGTATAGTCGAGTTCATGGGGCAGAAAGGCCAGGGCCTTTTCGGGATGAAAATCTTTAAAATCCAGTCGATAAGGCGCGGCGGTATAGGTACCGACAAAAAGCGGCAAAAAATGTTCCGTGATTTTCACCACCAAGTCGCCGAGGTATTTCTCGTGGATTTTTGTGAAACCGCTATTTTGTTCCTTCATGGCTTCGCCAAGCTTCCGGCTCCCCAGACTGACATGGGTGCCGTTGTTGGCCAGGCTGATATTCGAAGTATTCGGAATGGTTACGAGGTTTTTCGTAATAATGCCCGCCTCCCGCAACTTGGCCGTAGCGTTCAACTGACTGCGGCTCAGGACCCGGTGGCAGAGATGCATATAGTCGTGTTTGGCTTCACCCCGCTGCCAACCGGAAAGACAGGGACTCATGAAGAGTTCCCGGTAAAAGGCGTCGGAAATGCAGTCATTGAGTCTTTTTTGGCGGAGCGGCGGATGGGGGGAATAAAAAACCAT
>DYRD01000272.1 GCA_020718905.1 Syntrophus aciditrophicus
TCAGTTTCGAGGAACGCCTGGGACTGCTGGTTGATCGGGAAATGACCGACCGGGAAAATCGCCGCCTAAAAACCCGTCTCCATCAGGCCCGGTTGCGGCAACAGGCGGCCCTGGAGGATGTCGACTTCCGCCATCCCCGCGGACTGGATAAATCCCTGATCGTCCAGTTGAGTTCCTGCCACTGGGTGGATCAGCACCACAATATCCTCATCACCGGTCCCACGGGATGCGGTAAAACCTTCCTGGCCTGCGCCTTGGCCCATAAGGCCTGCCGGGAAGGCCACACCGTTCGTTATCTCCGTCTCCACCGTCTCCTCCAGGATCTGCAGATCGCCAAAGGGGACGGGCGTTATCCCAAGCTCCTGACCGCCTTGGCCAAAACCGATCTGCTGGTCCTGGACGACTGGGGAATCGCCCCCTTAACCGATGAACACCGCCGGGATCTCCTGGAGATCCTCGAAGATCGTCACGGCCGCCGTTCCACCCTCGTGACCGCTCAACTCCCGGTCGATAAATGGCACGCCCAGATCGGTGATCCCACTCTGGCCGATGCTATCCTGGATCGTTTGATCCACAACGCCCACAAAATACCCTTGAAAGGAGACTCGATGCGGAAACTAAAATCTTCGTTGACTTGTAGTGCGGCTTTGGAGTAACCATATCTTTACCCGCGTCGCTCCGCTCCGGCACCTGGCCGGATGTCCGTGGAATGGCCGGCCGGATAATCATGGATTAGGTGGCCGGATGCTCGTGGTATCATCACCGCTCAGTAAGCCTACCATTTACTTCGGTTAAGAAGTAGTCCAGTGGCACCGGAGTAGAAGCCTGCCAAGAATCTATTTTCTTCCTTTTTCCCAGACCATCCCCCATTTTTTAATTTTCTTCCGTTTCAGAGAACCGCTGACCGATTTATGGTTTCCCCGGGAGGGAAGCCATGAACCGGAAACGATGTCGGCATTGCCACTCTTTTTTTCTTCCAGATCCCCGGGTAAAGAACCAGGAGTACTGTAACCGTCCTGAGTGCCGACAGGCCAAGAAAGCCCGCTGGCAAAGGGAAAAGATGCGCCGAGATCCGGACTACCAGGCCGACCATCGGGATGCCCACCAGCACTGGCTGAAACACCACCCCGACTATTGGAAAACCTATCGGGAGAAGCATCCCTCCTATGTACAAACCAACAGACGGAAACAGAAAAAACGGGACCAAAAACGCCGGTTGAAGCATCTTGCAAAGATGGACTCGATAAGGCCTTTTCCTTTCATAAAATCAGGGACTTATTTTATTTCCCCCGATCTTGCAAAGATGGATGCGAAAGGCCAAAAAATATTCATAATTCCAGCGAGTTAGCCGCCGCGAGGTCCATCTTGCAAAGATGGATTCGATAGCTTTTAGGGATTCAAGTCTATTACCATGCCTCCCAAAACAATGGGAGGTACCTATGATCCACAAAGAACTTGTGAACCCGCGACGGATACGAAAAATCAACAGCAGTTTCGCCTTTATCGAACATCG
>DYRD01000273.1 GCA_020718905.1 Syntrophus aciditrophicus
GGGCCGAAAGACGGGACATGAGCGCCCCCACAGCGATTTAACCGTGATGGAATATCCTGGCTCTCGGCACAAAGTTCGCCGCCTTCCCTTTCGGTGGCATCATGACGAACCCGTCGCCGATTACAGTTGGCAGAGGGCAGCCGCGGACTTGAACCGCGTTCCTCCATCATCGGTGGACCCATATTGCCTTACAGGGCATCATTGGTGCAATATTTTTTTGAAAAAAACGTACCTGATTTCAGATCTTTAATTAGTGGCTCCGACCCTGTGACGATTCAAGTGTAACGAGGGACTTTCCGGTTATGAATTCTGTAATGAGTCCAACTCTTTACAGGAGGATCATCTATGTTCATTCCCCTTCACTGTCCTAACAGTCAATGCACCCACTTTTCCCCGCCGGATCGTCCCGACTGGTACCGATATTTCGGTAAGTATACCACAAGAACCTCCGGAGAAGTCCCCCGCTACCGCTGCCGCTCCTGCCGAAAAACCTTCTCCAGCATGAGTTTCTCCATCGACTACTTTTCCAAAAAACACCTTCCGATGGAACAAATTTACAACCAGCTCAACGGAGGCCTGGGGATCCGGAAGATCGCACGAAACCTTCATGTGCACCACAACACCATCCGCAACCGCATCGACCGCATGGCCCGCAACGCCATTCTGATCCATCAACAGGTTCTGACCACCCTGCCCTTTAAGGAAGACTTTGTCGCCGACGGCTTTGAGAGCTTCTGTGTCAGTCAATACTTCCCGGACAACTACCATCTTCTGATCGGAAAAGACTCCCAGTTCGCCTACACCGCCGACTATGTCACCCTGCGCCGCAAAGGCCGGATGAGAGAGGAGCAGAGAATCAAAAGGAGTGAACTTGAAAACCTCTGGGCAGTTCCCAAAGGGAGTCTGCAAAAGTCCTTCGGGGGGATGTGTGAGTGGCTGGAGATGAGAACCCGAATGAGGGATAGGCCTTTAATTCTCTATACTGACGAGAAAAAGGAATACGGCAGGGCTTTGAAGCAGAGCCGGGTCTGCCAGGAGCATCTTCGACAAGGGCGGTGGATTCACCACCGCACGAGTTCCCGGGCGGTACGAAGCCTGTGGAACCCGCTGTTCGCGGTCAATTACATCGACAGGGAAATCCGGAAAGACATGGCCGCGCATGTGCGGGAGACGGTGCAGTTCAACCGGAGGGTGAATGACGGGATGATCCGGATGAGTCTGTATCTGTTTGACCATAACTATCGGAAGCCGTTCAGGATCAGAGACAAAGAGAAAAAGAAGCTCACTCATGTAGAGGTGGCCGGCGCTGATCGGGGGATGGTGGAGCTGCTCGCGGCCGCTTTTTTCGAGCGCCGGTATTTCGCGAATGGAGGCCTGGTTCTGGAAGGGCCGTCACGGAAGTCTCTGGTCCGGGGTTGGGAGACGCCTCTGCATGGTACAGGCAGACCCCCGTCAAAACACCTGGCCGCCTGACGGCTCACAGGGTGGGAGCCACTGTATAA
>DYRD01000103.1 GCA_020718905.1 Syntrophus aciditrophicus
GCGGGCTCCAGAGCGGCTTGATCACCCAGGGGAGGTAGAGCCACGAGGTGTAGAGCGCGATGTCCGTGTTGGAGATGCCAAGCCTCTTGTAGAGAATCACCGAAACGGTCATCGCCATGATGTAGGGGATCCCCTCCGCAAGGTAAAGGGAAGGCACCCATATCCAGGGGTTAATGCTTTGTTTTTTCATGGGGATGGCTGATAGCGCAGTTGCTGCTAAAAAGCCAGCAATAAAACAGGGACCATACAGGCGGCGGCACAGCCAGTCGGCATCAGACCCGTTCCTTGAATTCCTTCCCGAGAAGCCCCTCGGGCCGGAACAAAAGAACAACGATGATGATCAGAAAGGCGAGCGTGTTCTTGAATGCGATCGTGATATAGCCGCCCGCGAGGCTCTCCGCGACGCCAAGGATCAGCGCGCCGACGATCGCCCCGGGAAGGCTCTGCAGACCGCCAAGCACGGCCGCCGCGAAACCTTTCAAAAATGGCTCCAGCATGAAGAAGGGATCGAGGAGCAGTGCCGGAGCCAGAAAGAGACCAGCCAGAACGCTGAAAGCGGCGGCCAGTCCCCAGGAAAGCGACAGCACCATGCGGGTCGGTATGCCGAGCGTCTGGGCCGCCGGCAGGTTCTCCGAGGTGGCCCGCATCGCCAGACCGAGCCGCGTCTTCTGTACAAGCAGGTAGAGCAGGATGGCGGCAACAAGGCTGATGACCAGCGTGCCGAGGTTGAGCTCGCTGATCACAACCCCCCGGAAGTTCCACAGTTTGGAATCGGAGAGGGGAAAATCCAGCGATTTCGTGTCCGTTCCGCAGAGGTACGCTATCGCCCCCTGCAGGATCAGGCTGAGGCCGACGGTAAGGATGATCTGGCCGAGTCCGGTCACGCTTCTGCGCTGGGCAGGGATCAAAATGAAGAAATAGAAGAGCATGGCCAGCGCCGCGCCGAAGAGCAGGGCAAGCGGGAAGGATAAAGCGGGGACGATGTTCATCCCCAGAAGCGTGAAGGCAAAAAACGTTCCCGCCGTCGCCATGTCGCCGTGGGCAAAATTGAGGATGCGCGTGGAGCGGTAGATGATCACGATCCCCAGCGCCACCAGCGCATAGACGCTTCCCGTGGAAAGACCGGAAATGACATACTGAAAAAATTTCTCCATAAAGCTCTCCTGATGGCTGCCGCACCCTCCGTCCGCCGCGGACGGATCACCGAAACGGCCAGTTGCGGAAAAAAAGTCGAATCTTGAGCCAGCGGCCGGCAATTCCCTGCGGCTCAAAAATGAGTATGACCAGAACGGTGACCCCGAAGATGACCGGAACGAGTTCCTTCATCCCACCGACCAGTTGCGGAACAACAATGATAAAGACTGCCCCCATGATGGCCCCGCCGATCGATGCGAGCCCCCCGATGATCACCGCCACGAAGATGTTGATCGACTCCATGAAGGTGAAGGAGTTGGGCTCCAGAAAGCCTACCAGCATCGCGAAGAGCGCCCCCTGGACGCCGAGATAAAAAGAACTCAGAGAAAAGGAGAGGAGTTTGTAGCGGGCCAGGTTCACCCCCATCGCCTCGGCGGAGATGTCGTTGTCGCGGATCGCGATAAACGCCCTGCCCACGTACGATGAAATGGTGTTGTACGAAATGATCGTGAAAAAGATGGCCAGCAGGTAGGTGAAATAGTAGAACGTCGTCGTCTGGCTCAGGCCGAACAGGGCGGGGAATTTTTCGACGGTAAAGCCCATACGCCCCCCGGAAATGGCGTCTGTGTTAAGTAAGATTTGATAGATGGCAACACCGAACCCCATCGTCGCGATGGCCAGATACGGCCCTTTAAGCCTGAGCGACGGAAAACCGACGATCAGCCCGAAGACGCCCGCCATCATGCCGGCGGCAAGGATGCCGACGGCGATCCCGAAGCCGTGGGCATAGGCATGACCGAAAGTGTAGGCGCCGATGGCCAGAAAGCCCGCCTGGCCGAACGAGATCTGGCCGGTATAGCCGATCAGGATGTTCTGGCCGATGACACCGATCGCGTAGATGAAAACGACCGTTCCCATGTAGAGAAGATAATCCGTTTTCAACAGGGGCAGAAGGGCAAGGGCAATCACCACCGCGCCTATTCCCGCCCCTGTCCACGGTTTTCTGACCAGCCGCAGCTCCTCTTTGTAGCTTTCAACAAGGTCCATCCGTCCAACCTCACATCGGCATCAGAAAATGCCGGCCTTATTTATAGAGTGATTCGATCAGTTCCGCGTAATGCTTCTCGACAAAGCGGCGTTTGACCTTTTTTGTCGGGGTGACATCCCCGTCCTCCTCGTAGAACCGGCGGGGGAGCAGCGCAAACTTTTTGATCGTCTCCACCTGCGCCAGCGTCTGGTTAACCTTGTGAATATCCTGCTCGATCAGTTTTTTAACCTCCGGCCGGGTCGTCAGCGTTTCGAAGGTGGTAAACGGAATGCGGTGATCCTGGGCGAATTTGGCAACATTGTCCTCGTCGATCAGAATGAGCGCCACAAGGTATTTTCTCCCTTCGCCGATCACGACCGCGTCCTGGATGTACGAGCTGAACTTCAGCTTGTTCTCGATGAAAGACGGGGTGATGTTCTTGCCTCCTGCGGTGATGATGATATCCTTCTTCCGGTCAATGATCTTGAGAAAACCATCATCCAGTGCCCCAACGTCGCCGGTCGCCAGCCAGCCGTCCTGCACCGTCTGGGCGGTCAGTTCCGGCTCCTTGAAATACCCCTTGAAGACCCCGGGCCCCTTCACCAGAATCTCCCCGTCCTCGGCAATCTTCAGTTCGAGATTCGGGATCAGCTCGCCGACATATCCCCAGCGCGGACGGTCAAGCCGCTGTACGGCGATGACGCCGGTCGATTCCGTCTGGCCGTACCCCTCGCGCAGGGGAACCCCAAGGGCGTTGTAAAATTCGAACAGCTCCCGCGAAGCCGGCGCCGCCGCGCAGACCGCGAGGCGGATCCGCTCGAACCCCATCTGGCGCTTCAGGTGGTAGAGAACGAGGACGTAGAGCGGCCAGTAGAGAAAACCCCAGAAGAGATGCTCCGACCCCCTGCCGATACTCCGGACGTACTTCAGTCCGACCTTCAGGCTGACGGCGTAGGCGAGCCTGTTCAGAGGCGGGGCATCGGACATCCGGATCGCGATCGCCGAGGCGAATTTTTCCCACAGTCGCGGCACGCTGGCAAAGATCGTGGGCGAAACTTCCCGGAGATTCTGCGGCAGCGTGTCGGGCCTCTCCGCGAAGTTGACTGTTCCTCCCGTCCAGACCGACTGGAACAGCGACATGATATTTTCATAGATGTGGGAAAGGGGCAGGTACGAAACCACCTCGTCCGTATCATACGACGGGCTGATCTCGACAAACGATTCCGTCAGCGCCACGATATTGCGGTGGGAAATCATCGCCCCTTTCGGTCGTCCGGTCGTGCCGGAGGTGTAGATGATCATCGCGGTGTCGTCCGGGGTAACCGCACTCAGTCGCTCTTCGACCGCATGCGGATTCCGGTCCAGCCATTTCTTCCCCTCTTCCAGAAAATCTTGATAAAAAACAACGCTTTCATGTGTGAATCCCCAGAGGCCCTTTTTGTCCCAGACGATCACCTTCTCGAGGCTGACATCCGGCATGATCTGGAGAATCTTGTCGATCTGCTCCTCGTTTTCGATGAAAATAACCCTGGTTTCGGAATGGCCGACAATGTAGGCAACCTCTTCCGGCGCCGACGTCGTGTAAATCCCGCAGGTGACTGCGCCGATCGTCATAGCGGCCAGATCACAGATGAGCCATTCCGGGCGGTTTTCGCCGAGAATGGCAATGCGGTCTCCGTGGCCAACGCCCAAAGAAAGCAGGGCCGCCGCCGCGAGGCGCACCTCGGCGGCATACCCCCGCCAGGATATGCGCCGCCAGACGCCGAAGTCCTTGTTGCGCAGAGCCACCCGGTCGCCGTACTTCTTCGCCTGTTCAAAAAAAACCGTCGGGAAATTTGGCGCCCTCATCACCAGCTCCTCCGTTTTTTGTATAACCGCCACCCCTTCGGCGAGACATTTTCTCCGCCGACTCCCAGGTAGAGCTCCTGGACATCCCTGTTTTCTTTCAGCTCCCCGGCGGTTCCCTGCAGCACGATCCTTCCCCCCTCAAGAATGTAGCCGTAATCGGCAATTTTGAGCGCGAGCTTCGCGTTCTGCTCGACGAGCAGGATGGTCGTTCCCAGCCCGCTGATCTTGACCAGCGCCTCGAACACGACACGGGCGACCATCGGCGCCAGCCCCAGCGACGGTTCGTCAAGCATCAGAAGTTTCGGCTTGCGCAGAAACGCCCGCCCGATTGCCAGCATCTGCTGCTCGCCGCCGGAGAGGGTCTCCGCTTGCTGTTCCTCGCGCTCCTTCAGGATGGGGAAGAGGCCGTGCACATACTCCAGGTCCTCTTTTACTCTTCCGTCCCTCCTTCCCCAGCAGCCGAGATCGAGGTTTTCCCTGACCGTCAACTCCCGGAAAAGACCCCGGTCCTCGGGAACAAAGACGATCCCGTACGAGGAGATTTTCTCCGGCGCCAACCGCTGGATATGATGGCCGTTGAAATCGATCACCCCCTTTTTCGGCTGATCCTTCAACAGCCCGGCAATGGTTTTGAGCAGGGTTGTTTTCCCGGCGCCGTTCGGCCCCATGATGGCGAAAATCTCCCCCTCCTTCACCTCGAGAGAGAGGCCGTGCAGCGCGTAAATGCGGTCAAAATAGAGCGTGTCAACGTTGGATATCGTCAGAAAGGAGCCCATCTACTGTCGCCCTCGTAAGAATGCCGTTCCAGAAGAAAAATGCGGGGTGACGGCGCGTTTTGGGGTTTGCGATCATTTCATTCATCGCCGACATAGGCGCGGATGACCTCTTCGTTACGCTGCACATCTTCGGGCAGGCCCGAGGCGATTTTCTGCCCGTAGCTGAAGGCGATCATCGCGTCGGCAAGGCGGGAGGCGATCTTCAGATCGTGTTCCACCAGCATGATGGCAACCTTATAGCGTCCCCGGATCTCCATGATCCGGTAGGCCGCCTCCTCCTTCTCCTCGGCGGTCAGGCCGGAAATCGGTTCATCAAGCAGAAGCAGACGGGGCTCCAAGGCAAGCGCCCTGCCCATCTCTATCCTTTTCTGAACGCCGTACGGGCAGTCGGCGACGCGCGCCTTCCGGTACGCCTGCAGATCGAGAAAATCGATGATCTCTTCCACCTTCTCCCGGTGGCGGAGTTCCTCTCTGCGAAGTCTAAGAAAGGCGGCTGCGATGTTTTTACGAAAATGGATGTGACGGCCGAGCATCAGGTTATCGAGCACGCTCATGTTCATGAAAAGACGGAGATTCTGAAAGGTGCGGGCGATGCCGCGCCGGGCGATCCGGTCGGGGGAAAGCCCGAGCAGGCTTTCCCCCCGAAAGCGCATCTCGCCGCTGCCGGGGCGGTAAATCCCCGTCAGACAGTTGAACATCGTCGTCTTCCCGGAGCCGTTCGGACCGATGATCGAAAGAATTTCATTTTCTCTCACCGTCAGATCGACGCCGCTGAGCGCCCGGATGCCGCCAAAGTCAATCGAAAGGTTTTTTATTTCCAGCATGCCGTCAAACTCAGTAAAGAGGCTTGTAGATGACGTAATCGGTGATCGGAACGTGCAACCCTTTTCTCGCCTGGGTAAGACGCGAGGCGTTAAGCCCGTGCCGGCGGTCCGGACCGTAGGTAATGGGCGCCCCCATCCCCTCGGGGCGGAAATCCCTGATCATCTCCATTCCCTTGATCATCGACTCTGGCGTGAGGTTGCGGCCGGCGTTTTTCAACCCTTCCACGGTCTGCATCATCGACAGCGCGCCATAGAGGGCGATAAACTCCTTCCCGGCGATTTTTGGCTCGTATTTTTTCAGGATTCCGGCAACCCTGTCCGCGATGGGGTCTCCGGGGATACTCGGAGACCCGGGCGCACACGGATAGACCCCCTCCCATAGATCACCGGCCAGTTTATACATGATCGTGTCGCAAATGGTAAATGTTGTCAACACCTTCGGCTTGTATCCTATTTTTGCGATCTCTTTGAGTATCAGGGCCCCCTGGCTCGGCGTCGCATAAATCAGAAGCGTGTCCGCCCCGGATTCCTTGAGTTTCATCGCATGGGTGGAAAACGCCCGTTCGGTCACGTCGTACAGCACCGTATCGCCGACCGCGGCCTGGCCGGAAAGCTTGGCAAGGGCTCTGTGCATCCCCTCGCTGCCCATTTTCCCGTAATTGTCGTTCTGACCGAAGAGGGATATCTTTTTCGCCCCCAGATTTTTTACCGCGTGCGTGGTAAGGAATTCGGCCTCATCCATGTAGTCGGGATAGGAGACAAATATCCAGCGCAGCTTTTCCTTCGGCATTTTTTCAAAGGTGCGGACATCCATGTAGGGGGCAATCAGGGGAATTTTGTTATCGGGGAAAAAATCCTTGGTCGTGTGCAGAACCGCGGTACCGAGAATCGCCGTGGCGCAGAAGATCTTTCCCTTCATCTCGTTTAAGTTGGCCATGGCGCGTGACGGGTTGTAGCCGTCATCCCGGAGGATCACCTTGATTTTCCTGCCGTGAACACCGCCATTGTCATTGACGTAGTCGGCCCACGCCTTGGCGCCGAGCCCCGTGGCGCCCCAGAGGGCGGCTGGTCCGGAAAGGGGGTTGGAGATTCCGACAACAACCTCGGTATCGGTCACCCCGGGAACGCCCTGGGCCAAGCCCCAGGCAGGCGCCAACAGAAACAAAACCGCGATCATCAGAATCTTTACGTGAACACTAAACTGCGTTTGCATGATATCCTCCTTACCCCAGACAAGGTTAAAAGACGGGCCGAAACCCCCATGACAGTCCACTATGCGATTTTGAAAAAAATTTGCCGTGCGGTGTTTAAAAGGTGGGTCGATGCTAAACCAAACAATTTTGCGTGTCAATCAAAATTTACATCAAAAAGACTCATTCTTCACGAATCAGATGTCCGCATATCCTTGCGTAAAAATTCTACGCAGAGGAAACCCATGTGTAACTCCGGTATTTGAGGGGTGTACGGCGCTGGCAGACAGCCCCGTCCATGTGAACGCTGTCCGAAACTTTACTGAATCCGTCCCGTCGGACCATCAAACGGGGAAAAGCCAGTGTTGAAACTGCGGATCGCGGCCTGATGCAATCTC
>DYRD01000274.1 GCA_020718905.1 Syntrophus aciditrophicus
CGGTTACAAGAAAATGAAAGTGAGCATCCCTGCCAGGCCGTATCTGGCAGTCAACAAGGGAACGGGGATGGAGCTGGCGGAAAAGGACAGGGTGCGGATTATGGAGATCATCAGGGAGCATCTGAAAGGATAATTACGAATTATGAATTACGAATTACGACCTTTCAGACTGGCAAGGTCGTGCTCGTGCGAGAGCAGTTCAATTCGTAATTCTTAATTCGTAATTCGTAATTGCTTCACAATGCCCCTGATTCGCCTTTTTTGATGACGGGTGCCTCGAACTACGATGGAGTAGGCTATCGTCGAATACAGAGAATTCTAAACGGGGTTTAAACGGTATTCTTGATAATGGCAATGGAGAGAAAATGAACAGACGGGAAAATGAGCAGCAGGTGGCGTTGAATGGCGCTGAACTGACGGGGGGTGTTCCTGGCTGGGTCGAGCTGGTTCCGGCGGGGAAGGTGACGGGGCGGGATGGCCGTGGGTGGGAGAATGGCAACCCGCAGGCGGTGATTGAGAGATTCCTGAATTCAGGGGTGGATTTGCCCATTGATGTCGAGCATGCCACCGAGCTGAAGGCCCCCAAGGGCGAGCCTGCCCCGGCTGCTGGCTGGGTCAAGGGGCTGGAGGCGAGGGACGGCGCGATCTGGGGCCGGGTGGAATGGAATCAGACGGGTCAGGATCTGGTGGGGGGGAAGGCTTACCGCTATCTGAGCCCGGTTATTTTGTACGATCGTAAAAGCGGGGAGATTGCCGGGTTGACCTCGGTCGGTCTCACCAACAGGCCGAATCTGCATTTGTCGGCCTTGAATCAACAAGGGGAATCATCCCCGCAGGGGCAAGACCCCGAGGAGAACAGCATGGATATGAAAGTATTGCTGGCAGCCGTGGGCTTGCCGGAAACCGCAACCGAGGCCGAGGCCTTGAACGCCATCGGCAAATTGAAGTCTGACCTTGCCTCTGCTGCCAACAGTTCGGCAGCATCTGCTGATCTGGCAAAGTTTGTGCCGCGAGGCGATTATGACGCGGCCCTGGCCCGGGCGACCAATGCCGAGGCGGTGTTGGCCGAGCAGAAGAGAATCGCCCTTGAGACCGCCATTAACAGCGAGATCGAGCTTGCCCTGAAGGCTGGCAAGATTATCCCGGCGACGGTTGACTACCACAAGGCCCAGTGTCAGCAGGAAGGCGGTCTTGATCGGTTCAAGGAGTATGTCGCCGCCGTGCCAGCCATGGGCGGGCCATCCGGCCTTGATGGCAAGGAGCCGGAAGGCGCGGGAATGGCAATGAATGCTGAAGAGGCGCAGATTGCCGCGATGTTTGGAAACAGTGTAGAAGACTTGAGAAAGTACTCATAACAGAGGACAGAGGGCAGAAGGCAGAGGACAGATTGATTTTGCGTTTTGCGTCTGATTTCAATACCAAAAAGGGAGGATGGATATGGCATTAACAGCAGATAGAAATACCGCGATGAAGGATGGGGAGTTGATCTCTG
>DYRD01000034.1 GCA_020718905.1 Syntrophus aciditrophicus
GATAAAGCCGGCTGGTCGAATTTTTGCGTCATTTGAAGGAACGAGGACTCAGGGGCGTTCGTCTTTTCATCACCGACGCCTGTATGGGGCTGGTGGAGTCTCTGGGCGAGTTCTATCCCGATTCGAAATGGCAGCGATGCATCGTTCATTTTTACCGCAATGTATTGATTGTTGTGCCAACGAAACGGATGCTGGACATCGCAACGATGCTAAAGGCGATTCATGGCTCGGAAGATCTGGCAGCGGCACTCGAAAAAGCAGAAGCCATCTGTGTCAAACTGGAGGGATTGAAACTCAGGGAAGCAGCCAAGAAGATCCGACAAGCGATCGTGGAGACGTTCACATATTATGAATTTCCCCGAGAGCATCGGATCAGGATCAGAACAAACAACGCTCTTGAGCGGATCATGCGGGAAATCCGTCGACGGACAAAAGTTGTAGGGGCTCTCCCAGATGGGCATTCGGCACTGATGCTGTCCGCGGCCCGGCTCCGCCAAGTGGCCGGGACCCAGTGGGGTACGAAAAGATACCTTAACATGGATCTGCTGCGGGAACAGGACATAGACAATGCACTTGGGTTAGCAGAGGCTATATAAATCAACTAGAAAGGGCACTGCCGAAAAAAAGCGAAAAACTATTGACACTACCAAGAGCGTATTTTCTTGCCAGGGCATTTTAGGCAAAATTCATAAAAAGTTCGCCGCGCGAACTTTTGCTATAACATGCTTATATTATAAACTAATTTACCATGGAAAGTTTTTTGAGTGTCGCCTTTTTAGAATGAATATGATCGATGTTAATCAATAACTTATCTGACGCAGGAGGTTATCATGAAAAAGTCATTGGGCGCGAAAACGATTCTATACCCCACACCCGTTTTGGTTGTGGGAACATATGACGCACAAAACAGACCAAACGTTATGACCGCCGCCTGGGGAGGCATCTGCTGTTCCAGTCCGCCGTGCATCGCCGTCGCTTTGAGAAAAGTCACTTATACTTATGGCAATATTGTGCATCAGGAAGGTTTTACCATCAACATCCCCGCGGAACAACATGTCCGCTTTGCCGATTATTTTGGCCTGGTCTCAGGAAAGAAAATCGATAAATTTGCGGCAACAGGTCTGACGCCGGTAAAAAGCAGCCTGATCAACGCCCCGTACATCCAGGAATTCCCTTTTATTCTGGAATGTAATCTGATTCAAAAGATGGAGATTGGATTACATACGCTGTTAATCGGAGAAATTTTGGATATCAAGGCCGAGGCAGGGGCTCTCGATCATAAAGGGCAGCTGGATATTGAAAAAGTAAAACCCTTTTTATACGCCCCGGAAGCTAATAAATATTATGGCATGGGAGCATTTCTCGGAAACGCATTCTCCATTGGCCAGGATGTAAAAAAGAAACCATAGAACAATGTCGAGGGTCATAAAAGTTTCGGCACGATGATTGAGCGGGATGGAGTCGGAAAGGGGGCGATACCATGTTTGCCGACTGTTATGTGGCTCGGCTGCTCAGCTTCATCATCGCTTCAGAAGCGAAAACGGACACAAATGGCGGACACTTTTTTCATAGCCCTGCCGCCTCTTTGATTATACCCCACAATTGATCTTTTCCCTGACCGGTCAGGGCGGAAAAGAGGAGCGGTTTTTGGAGGCCGGAAATGCCCGCCTGTTCTTCGATAATACGTTGTCGCCCCATGGCCTGATTTTTTGACAGTTTGTCCGCCTTCGTCAGGACCATCTGCCAGGGAAGCTGATTTTCCTCCATCCACATCAGGAAGTTCCGGTCATCATCCCTCAGGTCCCGGCGGATATCCAGAATCATGAGCAGAAGAATTAAATTGCCTCTCTCCCGGAGATAGGTTTCCACCATGGGCCCCCAGCTTATCCTGATCTTTTTAGGCACCTTGGCAAAACCGTAACCGGGCAAATCAACGAAAGATATTTGATCATTGACCGTAAAAAAATTGATGGCCTGGGTCCTCCCCGGGGTCCGGCTCGCCTTCGCCAGATTGTTCCGGTTCACCAGGACATTGATAAGAGAGGATTTCCCCACGTTGGAACGCCCGGCAAAGGCGATCTCCGGCCCCTGCGGTTCGGGATAATGGATGTGGAGCGTCGCCGTCTTGACAAATTGTGCGGATAGTATCTTCATTGAAGGCTTAATCCCTTTCGATGGTGATGCCGTACTTTTCGAGTTTACGTTCGAAGGTGGGACGGGAAATGCCGAGGATATCGCATATTTCTCCCTTGGTGCGGTGATTGTTGTCCTTAATAACCCGACGGATATACTGTTCCTCCACCTCATCCAGGGTCATGTTTTTTCCCGGTTCGGTGAGGATTTCGGCTTTCTTGCCATTGCCGCCGTTGACGGCCTCATCCCCCAGGTCAGGAAAGTCGCCCCGGGTAAGGATCTGACTTTTTGCTACCACGACCGCTCTGGTCAGGAGGTTTTCCAGCTCCCGGACGTTCCCGGGCCAGCGATATTTCATGAAAATATCCATCATTTCTTCAGAGACGCCGATTACCTTCTTATGCAACTCCCGGTTGATCTTGGCGAGCAGATAGTCCACCAGGACGGGAATGTCTTCCCACCGTTCCCGCAGGGGCGGAAGACGTATGGAGACGATGTTCAATCGATAGTAGAGATCATCACGGAATTTTCCTTCCTTTACCATCCCTTTGAGATCCTTGTTGGTCGCCGTGATGATCCGCGCATTGACCTTGATCGAGTCCTTGCCCCCCACCCGCTCGAAATCCATTTCCTGAAGGACCCTGAGCAGTTTGGCCTGGAGATTGATGGACATTTCGCTGATTTCATCCAAAAATACCGTTCCGTAACGGGCGAGCTCAAATTTTCCCAGCTTGCGCACGATCGCCCCGGTAAAGGACCCTTTTTCGTGGCCGAAGAGCTCCGATTCCAGGAGGGTTTCGACAATCGCCGAGCAGTTCACGGCGATGTAAGGCTCATCGGGAGCGGTGTTGTTATGGATCACCTTGGCAATAAGTTCCTTCCCCGTCCCGCTTTCTCCCTGAATGAGAACCGTGGTCCGGCTCTGGGAAACGACGCCGATGGTCTTGAAGATCTCCTTCATCTCCTTACTGTTGCCGATGATGTCTCCTACCTTGAAGCTCCGCGACGGCTCATTGAGGAGACCGCTGATCTTCTTTTCCATCTCCAGGGTCTTTAAGGCCTTCCTGATGGCCATGTCCAGCTCTTCCACATTGATCGGCTTATGGATATAATCGAAGGCCCCTCCCTTCATGGCCTTGATAGTCGAATCCATATCGTGATAAGCGGTGATCATGACCACCTTGACATTCTCCTCCTCTTCCCGCAGGTCTTCAAGCACTGTGAAGCCGTCGATGTCAGGAAGGCGGATATCGAGAATCACCAGATCGGGGGAGTGTTTCACAAAGGCATTGAGACCGTCGGTTCCGGTGGCGGCTGTATATACCGTATATCCTTCCTCCGTCAGATAGAGGTCGAGGCTTTCCGCGATGGAGCTGTCGTCGTCAATAACCAGAATTTTTGCCATGAGGCGCTCCTGAGAATATCTATTCGGAAACGTTCAGGGGCAGGGTGATGATCACTCTTGTCCCCTCCCCTTCTTTACTTTCAATCTCGATGCTTCCTGCGTGCAGATCAATGATCTTCTTGACCTGGGTCATCCCCAGCCCCGTTCCATACCGCTTCTGAGTAAAAAAGGCATCGAAGATATCGGTACGGGTCTTCTCGTCCATCCCGCAACCGTCATCGACGATTTCAATGGAGACCTCACGCCGTTGGGTCCCCGACTCTCTGACAATAATCTGGAGACACCCCTCCTCCTGCATGGCGTCTACGGCATTACGGAAAATATTAAGAAAGGCCTGCTCCAGCATGACACCGTCAATGTTCGGATGGGGCAATTCAAGCTCGATTTGCTGAATAACCTTGACGTGCTTATCCAGGACTGCCTTTTCCACCATTTCCAGGGCGTTCTCTATGGTTCTCCGGAGATCCGTGGGGACCTTCTTCGGATCTGCGGGCTTGGCGAAGATAAGGACGTCATTGACAAACTCTTCGAGGTGCTCCACTTCCCGTTGGGCTATTTTGAAACGCTTCAGGTCATTGCCTTCCGGCTGCAGCCTTTTCTCGAGAATTTGCAGGCTCATCTTGATGGAGGAAAGGGGGTTGCGAACCTCATGAGCGATGCCGGCGGATAACTGCCCAATGGCGGCCAGTCTCTGGCTTTCGTAATATTTTTTCTCGAGTTCCTTGAATTCCGTAATTTCCCTGCTCACCAGCACATACCGGTCCTGGGAACCTTTGAGCGGGCGGGGGGTGATCAGATGAAATTGCCTGCCTCCTGCTGAGGTGGCAATTTCCATTTCAAAGGGTCGGAAATTGCCGGTTTTGATCTCTTCCCACCTGGCCAGAAGGTAATCCTTATGCGCCGGGGCATATTCCGTAAAATGCTTCCCCTTAATATGGTCGGGATGAAGGCAGTCGCCACGACCCCGGCTGGCATAGGTAATTACACCCTCGTTATTGAGCTCGAAGAGGGTATACGGGGAACTGTCCAGGATAGTCTGCATATAGCCGCAGAGACCTTCAATTTCCTGCCGGAGCCGGATATTCTCCTTTAATTCATTCTCCAGTGTTTCCGCGTATTCTTTCAAGTTATGAGCTAACTCTTCCTCGCGGGTTATGTCCTGCAGGGTCTCAACGGCGGCAATAATATCGCCTTTATCGTCAAAAATGGGGGCCGCCAGAAAATAGAGGTGCCGATCCTTCCCGCCCAAGTTGGGATAAAAGTCCCAGGCCTCATAAGCCCCGCGGATGACCGTCGATTTTTGCACCTTCTTCTTTCCGTAATATTTCTCCAGGTCGGCAATGACCGGCCGCTTTTCCGGATAGAAGGGGACGTACTGCCGGTCCGTGCCGATTAAATACTTCCCCTCATAGCCGCTCAGTTCCGTGAAAGCCCGGTTCCAGAACATGATCTTATGTTCTTTGTTGATGACAAACATAGGGATGGGCGATCCCTCGATAATGCCTTCGATCGTCTTTCTCAGGGTGATGTTCTTTTCGAGTTCTTCGCTTATGTTTTTAGTGTATTCCTTGAGACTGAGTTCCATCGCTCTTTCTTTAGTCACGTCCTGCAAGGTCTCAATGGCCGCAATGATATTGCCCGTATCATCATAGATGGGGGCCGCGAGAAAATAGAGATGGCGACTCTGACCACCCAGGTTCAAATAGAAATCCCGCGCCTCGTATGCGCCTTCCACCCGGTCCGATTTCTTTACCCGCTTGGTACTATAAAACTTTTCCAATCCGTTGATGTCCTGATCAATAATCAAATCTGCAATCAGAGGTCTTTTCGTGCCGTAGAAGGGCATGTAGTGCTTGTCCGTGCCGATCATATCTCCGGCCGGGAAGCCTGTAAGCTCCTCACAGGCCCTATTCCAGAAAATAACCTTGTGCTGCCCGTCAATAACAAACGTGGGAATCGGCGATCCTTCGATAATGCCAACATTGACCTTCCACTCTCTAAGGAGTCGTTCCTCCACAGCTTTCGATGCCCACGACCCGTTGACATATCAACCATACAACCAGATAAGTCACGGCTGTTAAGATTTCTTGCATTGTTAAACCTCTTGATGATAGTAGTCTATGTCATGGTGGAGCAGTAGCGTGGCGATACTACTTGTGTCTTGGTAAAAATTCAATCAAAAAAATTCATTTCACATTTCATTCAATTTCCCGCCCGGATTGAATGAAATGTTCAATGGCGAGGCGATTTCTCAAACTTACCACGCCGAGGGAGAAATAAAATATCAAATGTTTGTCGCTTCTTAAGGGTTATCTTCACCTGCTTTCCATTTCATGGCATGTCTGTTGCAGAAAGGGCGCAGTTAAAGAACATTTTTCCTTTCCCAGATACATGAAGTGTGTTAGTGGGTGGGGACAAAAAATTATAAGCTACAAAATGAAAGGAGAAGAGAAGATGTTAGGGAAAATTGGAAAGAAGTTGTTAACACTCATGACGACGATGGCGGCGGTACTTTTATCCTCACCAGTCGTATTTGCTGCAGGCGAGGCTTTACCGGGCGCAGGTGAGTCTTATGTGAAGGTGATTTTTACGGTTGGCGCCATGGTCGCCGCGGGATTTGCCATCGGTCTCGGTGCAATCGGCGCCGGTGCCGGTATTGGTAGTGCCGCCAATGGCGCCTGTCAGGCCGTCGGAAGAAACCCCGGGGTTCAGGGAAAGATCATGACCGTTATGCTCGTCGGTATGGCCATGGCGGAATCCGTTTGTATTTATGCGCTGGTTGTTGCGCTGGTTCTTCTCTATGCCAACCCCTACGTAAAGTACTTTTTGGGTTAATCCAACAAATGAAATTAACTTCAAATTGAACTACAGTTAGGGGGAAATAGAATGTCAGAGAAGAAACAAGATAAGCAGTTTTTCACTGTCGCGAGGGTATTCTTCCTGCTTATCGTAATCCCCTTATCACTGATGGCGATTCTAATCGCCAATGGGATTTTCAAGTTAGGGGTTACAGCAAAAGAGCGGGCTGTGAACGTTCTTGACCAAAAATCTCAGGAAGAAATCAAGATACGTGCTATGAACATTGCAGACGAAGTGACTAACTTCCTTGCGGAACGTAAGAAGGATGTACTCGTGGCCACGATTATCCCGGCCACCGAATCTGTATACAAACAGTTTGTTAATGAAAATCGCAGGAATATCTGGATCAAGGATGGAGACAAGCTAAAACAGGTCTCCGTGCCTATTTATACGGAAATGACACTCATTGACAAAAGCGGTAACGAGGTCATCAAGATCACCAATGGGGAAATCGCGCCCAAGTCAAGATTCCTCAATGTGAGCATTCCGGCGAATACAACCTACAAATCGGAAACATACTTTGCCTCTGCAAAGGGGATTAACAAAGGCGAGGTTTTCGTCTCTCCCGTAACGGGCTGGTATGTCAACCGTGCGGATTTTGAGAAGGGGAAGCGCTTCTCCGGTGTTGTCCGTTTCGCCACCCCCGTTTACGGCAAGGAAGGTCTTCAGGGCATCGTCCAACTGGCCCTTGACTACCGCCACCTCGGCGCATACACCGACCATGTGATACCGACCCAGTCGGCGCCGGTGTTCGAAGCGGATGCCGCCACGGGAAACTATGCCTACATGGTGGATGGCCGGGGGCTCATGATTTCCCATCCCAACGACTATCATATCGAAGGGCTTTATGCCGATGGCCGACCGGTCCAACCGCTTACGGAACAGACTTCGGCAGAGTTGACAAAGAAGGGCGAAGAGGTCCTGAACCTGAACCTCATGGGTTTTGTTGATCCCAATATGCCCCTGATTGCCAAGGATGCGGCAGCGGGGAAATCGGGCATCAAGACTTATAAGTTCGGCGGCCACACGAAGCTGGTGGCTTATGCACCCATTAAATTCTATACTCAGAATTCTCCCGCACCGGCCGGATTCGGCTGGTGCGGCATGGGTGTGGATGTGGAGAAATTCAGTGAAGTTGCCGCCAAGGCAACGCAGAATATCGACAAGGAAGCAAAGGCATGGTCGACAACGATCATCCTGATCCTGGTAATTTCCATTGTCATTCTCTTCGGGATTGCCGCCCTGCTGTCAAAGGGTATCTCTCGATCCATAGCGGCCGAGGTTCCACCCGACGCCCAGGGAGAAGGTCCTTTCTACGATGACGAGGAAGACGATAAATAATCCTTGAACCATGAAGAGGCCGGATTGAATCCGGCCTCTTTTTTTCCCCTTCTCATAATGACTCATCTCGCATCTTTCTATTTGACTTCGGATTTTATAACTGATAGTCAAGTTGGTGTTATGATCCTTCCACAGAACAACTACCCACAGGAGGAATCCCATGAATGACAGTAAGTTAGTCCTTTGGTTCGATGAACTGCAACTCGCCGATATCCCGCAGGTGGGAGGGAAAAATGCCTCTCTCGGCGAAATGCGCAGGAAACTGATCCCCAAAGGTGTGGACATCCCCGACGGATACGCCGTTACCGCCTATGCCTATCGCTACCTCCTCGAGTCCGCGGGGATTCGCGATCAGATCAAGGCGGTTCTGTCCGATCTGGACACCCACGATCTCCAGAACCTCAAAGACAGGGGCCGGAAAGTCCGTGAACTCATCTACAACGCCCCCTTCCCGAATGACTTGAAAGCGGCTATTAGCAACGCCTACAAGAAGCTGTGTGAAGAATATGGGGAAAACACCGACGTGGCCGTGAGGAGCTCGGCAACTGCGGAAGATCTTCCCGATGCGAGCTTTGCCGGCCAGCAGGAAACCTATCTGAATATTACCGGGGAAGAAGCTCTCCTTGAATCCTGTAAGCATTGTTTCGCTTCCCTCTTCACAGACCGGGCCATCTCCTACCGTTTCGACAAGGGATTTGATCACCTGTCCATCGCCCTCTCCATCGGGGTGCAGAAAATGGTCCGATCCGACCTAGCCGCGTCGGGCGTCATCTTCTCCATTGATACGGAATCGGGCTTCAAAGAGGCCATCCTCATCACCGCCGCTTACGGCCTGGGAGAGACAGTGGTACAAGGTACGGTAAACCCTGATGAATTCTTCGTGTTCAAGCCCACCTTGAAACAGGGTCACCGTCCCATTGTCCAGAAAAAGCTGGGCACAAAAGAGCTTAAGATGATCTATGCCGGCGGTAAGAGCGGGGAGGCTACGGAGACAGTATCCGTGCCCGTGGCGGAACAACGCAAATTCTGTCTGAACGACGACGAGATTCTGAAATTGGCCCGCTGGACAACGATTATCGAAGACCACTACTCACAGGAAGCCGGTTATTTTAAGCCCATGGATATTGAATGGGGCAAGGATGGGCGGACGGGAGAACTCTTCATTCTCCAGGCCCGGCCGGAAACGGTTCAGTCCCAGAAGGACGCCAATGTTCTGGAAAGCTATATGCTCATGGAACATAAGAGCCCGCTGGTACAGGGAACGGCCGTAGGTGCAAAGATCGGGGCGGGACCGGTGCATATTATCGAATCCGTGGATGAGATTATGACCTTCAAGAAGGGGGAGGTCCTCGTTACGGACATGACCGATCCGGATTGGGAACCGGTCATGAAAATCGCCGCAGCAATAGTCACCAACAGAGGCGGCAGGACCTGCCATGCCGCCATCGTCAGCCGTGAACTCGGTGTCCCCTGCATCGTCGGGACGGAAAACGGCACCAAGGCCCTCCATGGTGTCAGGGAGGCGACCATATCCTGTGCCGAAGGTGAAGTCGGCAATGTCTATGAGGGCATCCTAAAATTCGAGGTTCAGCGGGTCGATGCCAAGAATCTCGAGCGCCCGAAAACCAAGATTATGATGAATGTAGGCAATCCGGAAAATGCCTTCAATCTGGCCGCCATTCCCAATGACGGCGTCGGCCTTGCAAGGCTGGAGTTTATCATCAATCAGTTTATCAGCATCCACCCCATGGCCCTGATCCAGTTTGACAAGGTCGCCGATCCGGCCATCCGGGAAAAGATCGAATCCTTAACCTATGGGTATAAGAATAAAGCCGATTTCTTTGTCGATAAACTGGCCCAGGGCGTCGCCAAGATTGCGGCGGCCTTCTATCCGAACGACGTCGTCGTCCGCATGAGCGACTTCAAGAGTAACGAATACAAAAACCTTATGGGAGGCCAGTATTTTGAAATGGACGAGGAAAACCCGATGATCGGGTTCCGGGGGGCCTCCCGGTACTATAATGAACGTTACCGTGACGCCTTTGCCCTGGAATGCGAAGCCATGAAGAAGGTGAGAAACGAGATGGGCCTCACCAACGCCATATTGATGATCCCCTTCTGCCGTACCGTCGAGGAAGGCAAGCAGGTCATCGAGGTCATGGCCGGCAAAGGCCTTGTCCGGGGCGAAAACGGCCTGGAGATCTACATGATGGTCGAAATACCCAGCAATGTCCTCCTCATCGACGAATTCGGCGAGATATTTGACGGCTTCTCCATCGGCTCCAACGACCTGACCCAGCTCACCCTTGGTCTGGACAGAGATTCCTTCCTCGTTTCTCACATCTTTGATGAACGCAACAAGGCCGTAATGGATCTGATCCGGATCGCGATCACAAAAGCCAACAAAATGGGGAAAAAGATCGGCATCTGCGGACAGGCTCCGAGCGATTATCCGGAGTTCGCCCGGTTCCTTGTTGAATGCGGAATAAGCAGCATCTCCCTTAACTCCGATACGGTCATCAAAACCACGATCGACATCAAGGAAACGGAGAGATCCCTGGGCAAATGAGGGTCATGCTCTCCAGGTAAGAAGCAATAAGAAAAGGGCGGTTCATTTGAACCGCCCTTTTTTCATCCAGAGATGCTTGAGTAGACCGTAAGCCGAGTTCTGTTCCGCCCCCAGGTTACCCTTACAGGGCGGCGATGACCATTCCTCTGGGACAGCAGTTGCCTGCTGCCTCAAGCAACCTACCCGAGAACATCGGGAGGGCAGCCCTCAATCGTTCTCCTATTCGGTCTTGCTCCGGATGGGGTTTACCATGCCTTCCCTGTCACCAGGAAAGCGGTGAGCTCTTACCTCGCCTTTTCACCCTTACCGTCCGGGTCGCACCCGGGCGGCGGTATATTTTCTGTGGCACTTTCCTTAGGGTCGCCCCCAGTCGCCGTTAGCGACCATCCTGCCCTGTGGAGCTCGGACTTTCCTCCCGTCCGGTGGTGTCCCGGACCAGCGGTCATCTGATCTGCTCAAGCACCATTCATACTTTCATCACGCCGGTAAATAATACGCCGGCAGTTCGGACAGCACATAAGTTCGTCCGTTATTTCGAGAAGCTCATTGTATAGTTGGGGAGGAATGTTCATATGACAACCATTGCATGTCTCCTTCCATGCCGATACAACCGCCAGACCATCATTGACATTTTTTATTATCTCATACTTTTTTAGAAGCTCCTTCCGGATCTTCTCCCGGACTTCCTCCCCCTGTTTCTGTCCGGATCGCAACTCCGATTCAATGGAACCGAGCTGTTCCTCCGTCTTGCTCTTTTCCTCATCGTATATTTGCTGCTCCCCCGCAAATTCCTGTTCCTTTATTGCCAATAAAGTCTTAGCCGCATCGATTTCTTCAAGAATGGAAATAATCTGATCCTCCACTACCCCATTTTTTTGTTCGAGGGTCTCTATTTCCTTTAACACGGCCTGATATTCTTTGTTGGACTTGACATCATGGATGCGGTCCCTGGCTTTCTGGAGTTGTTCCAGGCCTTTCTTTAATTTATCTTCCAGCTCCCGGTGGATCTTGCTTTTTCCCTCAAGATTGGACCTGTGCTCAGAGATTCGCGACTTAATAATCTCAAAGTTTTCTTCCAGTCTTGCCAGTACTGCGGGCAAGTCTTTTTTCCCAAGCAGCACTTTTTGTGTTTCCGTATCGATATTTTGCAGATCGATGAGATACAACAATTGTTCGTTCAACGACTTCCCCCTTTCTTACCCGGGAAAAGACAAAAAAAAGTGCACCATGGGTATGGTGCACTTTTTCAAAGAATGCTTTGTCTCCCGGTCATCCCTGTTTGACCATTTCCCTTGAATATGATGTATTCTTTATACATACTGAATGGTGGGCCCACCTGGGTTCGAACCAGGGACCTACCGGTTATGAGCCGGTGGCTCTACCAATTGAGCTATGGGCCCGCTCCTGTCTCCCTACTTAGTCGATAAACTGTTTTGATATACCCAAACCAACTATATGTCAATATCTTCTTTTTAGGGGCTCACCATCCCCGGACTGTCTTTTATATGTCTACAGGGCCGGTTTGACGAGTTTACGGCGCGAAGGATTCCGGAGCTTTCTTACCCCATTGGTCTCCGCCTGCCTCGTTATTTCCAGGGACAAGTTCACCTGAGGCTCCCGTAGCTCGTCCGTAGAGATATCCACCCGCTCACTGATGCCGAAACGCATCCGCAAAACCTTCTCCTCCCGGGGTGTCAGGGTGGCAAGGATCTTCCTCGTCTGTTCGGCCAGATCCATGCTGATGGTTGCTTCCGAAGGGGACATGATTTTTTTATCTTCTATGAAATCACCAAGATGGCTATCTTCTTCCTCACCGACCGGTGTTTCGAGAGATATGGGTTCTTTAGCGATTTTAAGCACTTTGCGCACCTTTTCCAGGGGAAATTCCATTTTGGCGGCAATCTCTTCGGGGTTTGGTTCCCGGCCCAGCTCCTGTACCAGGTAACGGGAAGTGCGGATCAATTTATTAATTGTTTCGATCATGTGGACAGGGATGCGGATCGTTCTGGCCTGATCGGCAATGGCCCGTGTAATTGCCTGACGGATCCACCAGGTTGCATACGTTGAAAATTTGTATCCCCGCTGATACTCAAACTTGTCTACCGCCTTCATAAGGCCGATATTGCCTTCCTGAATGAGATCGAGGAACTGCAATCCACGGTTGGTATATTTTTTCGCGATACTGACAACCAGCCGCAGGTTAGCCTGAACGAGGGTTTTTTTGGCTATTTCCGCCTTCGCTTCCCCCTCCTCGATGGTATTAACAATCTTCTTGAGCTCCGTTACGGACAAACCCATCTCTTGGGATACCTTTTTCTTCCGACGGTTGGCGTCCTTAATGATCACCTCGGCATCTTTGAGCTTGTCCAGGGATACCCGTAGCTCTTTAGCCACCTGGGTTTGGCCCTTACGATCCGTCCGTAGGCGGCTCCATGCTTTTTCCAGTTGCGCCAGGGACAGGCCCGTGCTTTCCTTGCAGCGCTGAATCTCTTCTTCGGCCCTTTCCACCTCCAGGATAAACTGCTTGAGAATGGATACCATCCGGTCCATCTGTTTTTTGCTGAACCTCACCTTCCGGCAATCTCGAATGATGGTCCTGGTATTCTTCTCGATGATTTTCTCATGGGCGGATTTCTGTTCCGCCTCAATCCCTTTTTCCTTGAGCGCTTCTTTGAGTTTGTCGTTTTTCCTGTTGAGGGCGGTAACCTTGTCAATGAGCCTGAGCACCCGGTCGCGATGCATGTCTTCTTCCACGAAACCATCGTCATCCTCAAGATTATCGACGACGTTCTTGATTCTCATCTCCCCATTCCGTATCTTCCGTCCAACATCCACGACTTCCTTGATACAGACGGTGACGCTGAAAACGGAGTCCATCGTATCACGGATACCATCCTCTATCTTTTTGGCAATTTCAACCTCCCCCTCCCGACTAAGGAGGGATACCATCCCCATCTCCCGAAGATACATCTTCACGGGATCGCCGGTCTTGCCGGCCACGGGCATCAAACCGATGAGATCCTCGTCTTTCGACCCGACAAGCTCGTCGGGCGCTTTTTTGACGACCAGCTTTTCTCCCTTGTCCGTATCGATAATATCGATGTTCTTCTCCCCAAACAGCATGATGATATCGTCAATCTGATCCGACGAAATGACATCCGACGGTAACAGATCGTTCACGTCGTCATAGGTTAAAAAACCCTTTTCTTCCCCCAAGGACATCAGTTTCTTAAATTCCTCGGATTGGATGTCTTTTCCCATAAAGAAGCCTCCATTTACTCTTTCGCTAATACTGCCTTTTCTGCCTTCATCAGGTCTCCCTTTTCAACAAGCAGGCGCTGGCACAATTCCTGATCGCTCACCTGCTGGGCCCTGATCAGCCTCATGTTCAAGGACCGTTTCTTTTCCTTGAACCATTTGCGCCTGATCTGTTGGATCATGTCACTGAAAACCTGGTCAGCAGTATCCGCTTCCCAAGCGCTCGAATCGATGAGACGACTTAAAACCTCATCCCTCAGATCCCCGGCCTCCAGATGGTCGACAAAGTCCTTGAGGTCGATTTTCCCGACTCTGCCATAATAAGTCTCGATAACCTTTCCCAAATTCCTTAATTCATCGCTGCCGAAACACTTCAGGATATCGGCGTCAATCATAGCGGGAATCTTATCGGGATGAGCCAGGATCAATGTGATAAAGTTCATTTCCAGGGCATCCACCGGGGATGAGGACCTATTTTCTACCTTCCGGAGAACCGTTTCGTGAGGTTTTTTTACCATTCCCTGGCTTACTTCCGCCTTGAGAATAGCTTCGTCGACGCCTATCCTTTCCGCCGCGAGTTTAATAAAAAGATCCTGTTCCACAGCGTTGTCCATTCTGGTTATGAAAGACAGGGATGCCCTCAGGGAATCCCTGTCTCGATCGAAGTCTCGCCTGCTCCCGATCACGTTATCGAGATAATATTCCACCGCCGGGGGAGACTTTTCTATCAATGCCTGAAATCTTTCCCTGCCGAAGTTTCGGACATAGTCATCAGGATCGGAGGCTTCGGGAAGCATCACGGCCCGGATGTGCAGGTTACCGTCAATAAACAGGCCCAGGCTTCTTGACAATGCCTTCTTGCCCGCCTCATCGCCATCGAATACCACGGCCACGTCTTTCGTATACCTACGGAGCAAGTCAACATGATCCCGGGTAAGGGCAGTCCCCAGGGTGGCAACGACGTTCCTCACCCCGGCATTCCAGAGGGAGAGAAGGTCAAAGTAACCCTCCACCAGGATGGCATAACCGCTTTTCCTGATATCATCTTTCGTTCTGCTGAGGCCATACAGGGTCTTTCCCTTGCTGAATAATGCCGATTCCGGTGAATTTAAGTATTTTGGCTCCCCTTCCCCCAGAATTCGTCCACCAAAAGCGATAATCTGACCGGCCTGGTCCTCGATGGGAAAGATAAGCCTGCCCCGGAAGCGGTCGTAATATTCTCCTCGTTCATTTTTTGCGAGGAGCCCCGACTGTTCGGCCAGGGGCAGGGGCACCTTTTTCTGTAATAAATGATCCCGGAGAAATCTCCAGCCCTCAACAGAAAAACCTAGCTGGAACGTGTTAACGGCCGCGGCGCCGATATCACGGTTCTGTAAATATGACTGGGCTTTCTGACCTTCCTTCCCTCTCAATCTGGAGATGTAATAATCCGCCACCAGGGCGTGAAGACGGAGCATCCTCTCTTTGATCGTCAATTGCTCCTTTTCCTGCCTGCTGAGGGGTCGCTCGGGGAGGGCAACGCCTGTTTTCTTCGCCAAATACCGAATCGCTTCGGGAAAAGTCAGGCCATTTATCTTCATGACAAAGGCGAGGGCATTTCCTCCTTCGCCGCAACCGAAACAGTAAAAAATCTGTTTATCCGGATTCACCGTGAAGGAGGGCGTCTTTTCCTTGTGAAAAGGACACAAACCGCTATAGTTCCTCCCTGCCTGTTTAAGACTTACAAACCCCGACACAAGATCTACGATGTTGATCCGTCTCTTTATTTCGTCAATCTTATCTTCAGGAATGAAACCTTTAGTCATCTACGGCACTAACCTGAAAGCCTGGCCTTAACCTTTTCACTCACCACCTTGCCATCCGCCCTGCCGCTGATCACAGGCAAGAGAGCCTTCATCACCTTACCCATATCTCTGGGACCTGCGGCACCCGTCTCTTGAATGGCCTTTTCTATCGCCGCGGTAAGATCTTCCTCCGAAAACTGCTGAGGCATGAACTCCTGCACCACTTTCAGTTCCGCTGTCTCCTTTTCGACCAGATCAATTCTGCCGCCCTTCTCGAACTGCTCGATGGAATCCCGGCGCTGTTTAACCATCGCCGCGAAGACCTGCAGGCATTCCGCCTCCGTTAACTCCCGCCTCAGCTCGATCTCTTTATTATGAACTGCGTTTTTCATCATCCTGAGGGCGGACAAGCGGATTTTCCCCTTCGTCTTCGCCGCCTTGATCATTTCCTCTTCGATTTTTTTATTAAGTTCCATATCCTTTTTCACCCTCACATATCACTGAAAAATTTATGCCTCTTAACTTATCCACCCTTTACTCTTTGTCAACGCAGGACTCAACCTCAACCAAGGCCATCGGGAAGCGTCTTCCCCCCTAAAACATGCATGTGGAGATGGAAGATAACCTGTCCTCCTTACTTTATTGCAATTTATAACCACACGAAATCCGCTCTTGTCTATGCCCTTCTGGCTCGCTACTTCCCGGGCCGCGGAAACCATGGCACCCATAACCGCCATCCTCTCCTCGGACACATCCAGGATGGTGGCAATGTGTTCCTTGGGAATAATTACAACGTGCACGGGGGCCATGGGATGGATGTCGTCAAAAGCGATAACATTCTCGTCTTCATAAACCTTGCTGCAAGGTATCGAACCTTTGACAATTTTACAGAAAATACAATCGTCCATTTTCATACCTCCTGCTTTTCCTTTGCTTTCCGGATTGCTTCCTCCAGGGAAAGGGCACCCGTGTAGAGAGCCCGGCCGGCAATCACCCCGATGACTCCGGAAGCTTCAATTTCCAGAAGTTTTTCGATATCGGCGATGCCTCCGACCCCTCCGGAGGCAATGACGGGAATTTCGATTGCCTCGGCAAGAGCCTTTGTCGCCTCAATATTCACACCTGTCTCCATGCCGTCGCGCTTGATATCCGTATAAACCACGGCACTGATCCGGCAATCCCCATAGCTTCGGATTAAATCAATCGCCGTCAGCGAGGTAGCCTCCGTCCAGCCCTGCACGGCGACCATCTCATCCCGGGCATCGATACCCAGAATAATCTGGTCGGCAAAGGTCCGGCAGGCCTCTTGAACCAGTTCGGGGTTTCTCAGCGCCGCTGTCCCGAGAATGATCCAGCGGACCCCCAGGCTCGCATAGCTCGCGATCGTCTCCAGGTCACGAATGCCTCCCCCTAACTCCACCGGGATGCTTACGGCACGGATGATGTCGCGGATAGCCTCTCTGTTCCGGGGGGCGCCGGCAAGGGAACCGTCGAGATCCACTACATGTAAGCGCTCGGCGCCTTTATCCTGCCAGCGTCCGGCAACATCGGCCGGATGCTCCCCATAAACAGTCGTCCGGTTGAAATCCCCTTGCGCCAATCGCACACAACGACCTTCCTTGAGATCAATCGCCGGTATTATGATCACATCGCATCCTTAAAAAATATTTTGGAATGATAGAAAATGAGGAGCTAATCAACGGATTTATGCCTTTGCAGAGCGGTTGTATGAAAGAAGGATAAACACCGGCGCAATTTCAGGCCCAAATGCAGATCAGGGGCGGACCGGACCGGATCTTTTGCGACACCGGGAAATCTTTTGACCGTATCTTCCATTCCCCCCATAGCCAGCTCTTGCGCGGTAAGCCATCGTCCTTTGCCTTTTATGAAATAGGAGACCCCCAACATATTTTCCATCAACGATGACTGGGTTTTATTGAATATACCCTTCCAGACGAGAACCCCATCCTGAGCCCTGAATAAATGGATTTCAAAGAAGACCGATGCGGGTTTTTCCACAGAATAATCATAACCACGCCTCTCACGGTAGCGGTAGAGATATCCCACGACGATGCCGTCGGCATCGAGCTCGGCTCCCAGTTCCTCCATCACCTCCGGCATGGTCGCCCGGAAAGAGTTGCTGCTGACCCTTTTGTAAATGCCCCCTACCCGGTCGGGTGAAACAAGCTCGAACTGAGAATAAGCGGAGATTCTTTCCATGAAAAAATCCTGAAGAAAACGTTCCGGGCTCTTGAGATCATTATCCGCTTTCAGCACAGATGCGGCGAGCGAATTCTGAGCAGCAGAAGTCGCTACCAGTTCCGGGGGAACTTGCTGAAAAGGCATGACGGCGAGGCGCCTGAAGGTGATATCCTTGTCCTTCAAAAGAGATGAAGATACGCCGCTGGCACTCTGACAGCCGGAAATCACGATTAGCAACATGAGGCAAGCCCAGACCTGCCAGTTCCCCTTTGTAATGGTTATCATGTATGTTTAGATACTTCCCTTTGTGGACATGACGCCCTGAATCCGGCCATCAAGACTCGCCGCCCTGCTCAGGGCTCGGGCATAGGCCTTGATTATGGACTCGGCAATATGATGGTTATTCTTACCATACTCGACATGATAGATCAGGTAGGGCCTCCCCGAAAGATCAATGGCAACACTGCAAAGACTCTCATCCATTGGGACAAGGGCTGATCCGTAACGCCTTATACCCTCTTTGGAACCGAGGGCTTGCTTTACAGCTTGCCCCAGACAGATTCCCAAATCCTCGACCAAATGATGGTCATCCACATCACGGTCGCCCTTTCCCGTTATCTTGATATCAAAAAGGCCGTGCCGGGAGAGGAGATTCAACATGTGGTCCATGAAAGGAACGGTAGTATTAATTTCCGAGCGGCCGGAACCATCGAGATCCATTTCGACGGAAATGGTCGTTTCGCTGGTTTTTCTTTTGATATTTCCCTTCCGCATTTCTTCTCCTCCCGCTGCATACATCAGGCTTTGATTGGAATTATATTAATATTCAACCTAAATTACTTTATTCAGGGCATATTCAATGATGCCCTCGGCTCCGGCTTCTTTGAGGACGGGAATCAAGTCCCTGACAATGTTTGTGTCGACAATAGTTTCCACAGCAAGCCATTCCTCGGAATACAGACCGGAGATCGTCGGCGCCTTAAGAGACGGCAACAGTAAAATCACTCGCCCCAGATTTTCCTTGGAAACATTCATTTTCAGGCCCACCTTCCCCATGGCCTGCAAGGACCCGTTTTTGTTATCCTTCAGTAAGTCAAAAATATTTCCCCGCTCCTCGCTGGGCTGGGGGCGCATACTAATGGAATATCTTTATTTTATCAAGCATTATTTTCCGGTACCATGAATTTTACCTTGCTAATCGTCATCTTTTTTGATAGTCTTTTAATCGGTAATCGCCCTATCCGCAAAGGGTTTATTTTTCATTATAGCTGTGGCGATTTTTCAAGTTTGCCGACAATACTGGTTGTCGGCGGAAGAACCTTTACTTTTTGGAGGTCAAACCCATGCCCCTCCTTGTTGGCGGCGTCATTGTCGCAGTTTTAGGTCTGCTCGGTCTGCTTGTCTGGTGGCAATCCTTCGTCGTCCTTCTCAAAGGGGCCCTACCCATTATGTTGCTTCTAGGGGGCGGTCTTGCCATGTATGTAGGTTACGATGATATTCAGGAACAGCTTCGGGAAGACAAAAAGAAACAGGATGAAAAACTTGACAGGGCCCGGGAGGAACTGGAACAGATCCGCGCCAAGGCAGAGCGATACCGGGAAGAACTGGAACGACTCAAAGATGAATCGTGCAAATCAAGGGAAAACAACTCTTGATAGGGCCTCAATATTTTGCCTGTCCACTGCGCCTTGTCAATAGCCGCCGTGGTCCATCCTGTCCCGATCGCTCTTATAATCGTCCTCAATTTTTGTTGCATCCCGGCGGGAATCGCGATTTCCGGCACACCCGCTAAATGATAAACAAATACTGCAAATAATAAAAATAACTATCAAAAGGTGCGATTTTCTCATCTCCTTAACCTCCCTTTCCTCAAATGGATATATCCTCAGCAACCCAGTTATGCTTGTTTGTCAGCGGCCAGTTCCTCGCTTAATTTTACGATCCACAATCCCCACAGCGTGATAACGACAATCCCGACAATGCATATAGCGGCTAAGGAATAATCAATATAAAACTCAAAGGCATTCAATATCCTCGGATCATAGCGGCCGGCCTCGACAAGGGGCAGGTGAAATTTATCCGCAAGATTGAAGAAGTAATCAAAAGAATTGGGGGGATTGAGCAGTGTGTGAAAGCCCAAGTATTTGCTTACGGTAGTATTGCCGATATGGAAGGCGCACTTCCACGGTGGATTGAAAAGAACAAACAGCACGACATTGATGGATGCGATCAGGACGGCAATTTTTGCGGCAATAAATTTCATTTTTCTCCCCTGTTAGTTATCGGTTAGTCTTCTCCGTTTTTCTGGCTACTTCCCATCCTTCAGCTGCTTCACGACGTTGCAGGCCTGCTGATAACCTAGTTTACAGGCCTTTTCGGCGTCCAGGGCGGCCTCTTTCCTATTACCCTGATGGTAATTGCACCTTCCCCGGTGGTAGTAGCTCCAGCTATTGTCCGCCTTCGATTCGATAGCCTTCGTAAGATAACCGATACAGGCTTCGTATTGATTGTCTTTTTCCGAGAGCCACCCCAGCCAGTTATACGCTTCGGCATGGGTCGGGTTCAATTCCACGGTTCGCACAAAATCCGCCCGGGCTTTATCGGGAAGATTGAGCTTATTGTAGGCCTGGCCCCGCCAGTAAAAAGCGGAGCTGTTATTGGGATCGGCCTGAATGACCAGATTATACTCGGAAACGGCTTGCTTAAAATCGTTCTGCTTGAAGAACCGGTGCCCTGCCGACAGCTTCCCGGTGTTTTTTCCGGCGGCAGGCGGCATGGCCGTATCCCGAGCTTCTCCCTTGATCAGCGGGCTTACCTTGCCCTGCCGGTTTTCATAGGAAGCGTCCGTGATCTGCCAGCGATCCTTCAGATACACAAGGGTTACATACGCCTTCCCCGCGCCGTTTTTTCCCTCGACGCGGATGGCAAGCCGAAGCTGAACCGCATTGCCCGAGGTTTTGAGGGAGGATGGAAACCAGGGTGAGGTTTCCGTGACTTCCCCGAGCTCATCCTTGATTTGCTGATTTTCTTTAACGAAGGACGAAGCCATCTTAAATGGTTCCGAATCCTTGATAAAGTCGTTGATGCCAAAAAGGATGGAGATGACGATAATGACCGCGAGAAAAGGCCAGGTGCGCGTGGCGCCTCCCTTGGGCTTTACCGGTTGATAGGTCTTTTTCCCGTCGCCTGGCTGTATGGGCTCGTATCCTTTCCCCGGAGCCTGACCGGCGGCCCGATCCTTTTTCCGGTACTGTGCAAGGATGTCGGGCAGTTTCATTTTTGGCACGGTGGTCATGATTCCCCCCTTTGGGTCGCGAAACGTTGATATATTATAGAGAGAATGTCCCTTGTGTCAAGACAAACCCCTCACGAATATGCGGCCAACCAAGGCAAGTATTCCATTGACGTATATAGCCGAGCAATACATGGTGCTATGTTTTGGGTACGTTGTTGACTCGGAAGGCCAGCAGGGCAATGTCGTCGAATTGGGGAGCCCCCTGGACAAAGGCCTCCACATCTCTAAGCAGACCGTGGCACATCCGCTCCGGATCCCAATCTTCCTGGGCGGCATTCCAGGCGGCAAGCCGCTCGTCGCCATAGAGAATCCCCGCTATCGTCTGGGCATCCGTGACGCCGTCGGTATAAAAAAGTAACATATCTCCCCCTTTCATAGGAAGGGGCCATTCATGATAGTCGCTTTCGGGCAGGTAGCCGAGGATCGGATCGGGAGAAAGATCAAGAAGCCCGGACTTTTCTTCCGTGAAGAGGAAGGGAGGATTGTGGCCCCCATTGGCAATAATCATCTTGCCTGTGTGGAGATCATATTCGGCATAGATCACGGTTACGAACATGGTGGCATCGTTGTTTGCGGCGAGCATACGGTTGGTCTTGAAAAGGGTCTCCGCCGGACCTCCTCCCTCCATGCCGTAAGCCCTGATCAAAGCCCGACACATGAACATGAACAGGGCAGCGGGGACGCCTTTACCGGAGACATCGCCGATCATGATCCCAAGCTTGCCGGGTTGGACGAAGAAAAAATCATAGAAATCACCGGCCACTTCTTTTGCCGGAATCATCTTTCCAAAGATATCGAATTCTCTGATATCGGGAAAAGGGGGAAAAGCATGGGGAATGACGGATTGCTGAATGTCCCTGGCCAACTGCAATTCGCTTTCCATCCGTTCCTTCGCCGCCGTAGTTGCCTTAAGGCTTTCAATATAATCCTTGAGGTCTGTCGACATCTTGTTGAGGACCTCCGCCAGTTCTTCCATTTCATCGCCCGTGGGAATATGAAGCCTCGCATCGAGGTCTCCTGCACCTACCCGGCGGGCATGAAGGGCGACCTGCCGGATAGGCCGGGACCCCCCCCGGGCAATCAATACCGAGATGAGGACTATGACCATCGTCGCCAGGAGGGAGGAGAAAAGAAAAATGCGTATGGTCGCATCTTTTTCCCTGCCGATGGTTTCCTGGGCCTGGATCAGGGGTTGATAGAATTCATCGACATAGACCGTCGCAAAGAGGATACAGTCCGTGCCGTTCACCGGCACACCCACAAAATATTTCTCCCGGATGCGACCGTCTTTTTCCTGCCAAAGGTAATATTTACCGACCGATTGGCCGGTCAGATTCTTTTGAACGGCCTCCCAGAGGGCCGGGAGTTTATAACGAAAATCCGACAGCCTTTTCCCTTCGACAGCGGGATTGGGATGGAAGAGGTACTTGCCGTCCCCCTGTCCCACGCCGTCATGGAGACCGCTGTATCCTGTGCCCTGGATCTTCTGCACGACAATCTTCCTCAGGATCGGATCTTTAGGGTCCAGGGGGCGGGTCTGAAGATAAATCTCTACCTGTCCCGCCAAATCACGGGCCTTTTCCCCGAGAATCTTTTCCAGATCTTGACGGATGGTTGTTTTCATTTTGTCGGCATTATCCGTTGCATTTTCGGTTATTCTGAGCACACCGATAACGGAAAAGATCGCCGAGAAAATAATGGCCCGGGCGCCATAGACAAGAATCAGCTTGGTGCGGATGGCCATGAGGTTAATCTTTAGTTGATAATGCTTTTATTGAGAAGATATGCTAATTGTGGATCAAGGTCAAGGATTGAAAGGCTACCCATACTGTCGATGATTAAGCAATCAATAAATATGGACCGGAATGATGCGACCCAAGAGCCGGAAGGTTTCATCCATTCGTTCCTGTTCGGCAAAGGGTCTATCATTCGGGAAGGCCAGCAGATCCGGTCCCGCCTGAAGATGACCCGCAGCACGGAGGGATGGATCGGCATCCCCCATGGCGGCATCGGTATGGGAATATTACTGGAGCTGGCGCTCCACTTGGATACTGCCGGATTGCCTCCTGCTAACCGGTATCCCTTCAATGTCGAATATCGCCTGGGAGGGGCGAGCCTCCGTGTCGGCGACACGGTGGAGGCCGCCGTAACCACCAACGAAGGCTGTCTATCCGGGCAAATATTGCGGGAAGGGGAAGCCGATCCCTACATGTGCGCCAACATCCATTATGGGAAGGAAGGTAATTATAACAAGGAACAATTTCAGGCCTCCCTCCCCGTCCGTTATCAAGATATTGCCGATCGGTTGCTGCCACTGCCCTATTACCGCAACTGCTTCGTCTGCGGGGTGGAGAGAGCAAAACCGGGGCTACGGCGGCGCTTTTATTTTGTCGACGGCGAGGTCACTGAGAAGATCATTGTCTCCCTCGCCGGCTTTGATGAAGTTGATAAGCAAAGTTTCAACCTATTCCAGAGAAATAAAATCTTCCATCCCTTGCCGGTTCTGGCCCTCCTCGACGAGGCATGTGGATTTGCGGCCTTCATGGTATCCGCCAGCGGCGGAGTGACCGTTCGGATCGACTATACTTTCTATCGCGATATGCGAGTAGGGGAGAAACTGCTTTTCTTCGGTAGAGGGGGAAAGGTCAGGGGAAAAACACCTGCGCGGATAATGTGCTGGGCCTCCGGCGGCGCCGCCGCGGTTCATGAGGACGGGACGCTGGAGCCTATGGTTTCCACCTCCGGCCAATGGCTAGGCATACCGGCGCTGACCAAGCAGATGCGGGAGGCGCTGATCCCGGCCGAACTTAACCGGCGCATTTTCGAGCTTGCGGGGGGCTGATCTCCGGGCTGTGTACTTCGCCATCCTTCAGAAGGCACAGTACGCCTCTACTCTCAAGGAAAAGAGGGAAGGTAGCTGCTGCCTAATTCAGACCTTGCGGGCAGCGAATGGGTTTGCTATATTATCTAAAATAAGAAACGAGATAAACTGCGGGGAATTGACCTTGAATGATTAAGGTTAAAGGTGCGTTTTTAGATGAAACACCCGGATCATCATCAGTTGTTCACAAGATTTCTGGAACTCAGGGGCTTATGTTTGGGCTTATCCGAGGGACTATCATCCCTTGCCTCCGACCTGCAAAAGGGTGAGTTACGGCAATTGGAGGCAACAGAAGCGAGAGTTGCGTCCTTGCGGCAACAATATGAAATCCTGAAAAAGGATGTCATCGCTTTTGCCGCTCCTTATCAGGCCGTTCCAGATTCTGAGACCATCACTTCCCTCGGTACTCTGGAACCCTTGCTCACCGCAGTCAATCAAAGCTTGAAGGCTGCGGCCATGACCATCCTCGATCAACTTCCTCACATAAAACACCGGGAACAGACCGCTTTTAAACCACTGCTGACCTGCCTGTCCTCGGCATCCGAGTTGCACCGGGCCATTGCGGAGGTTTCCCTTCCCGATCTTCACCCTGAGGTTGAAGCTATTGCAGCTGGAACTCATCCTCTGGCGGTATTCATATCCCTCGTCCGTGACCACCAGCATATGAAAGAAGAAAGGATCGCAGAGATTCAGGACGTGATCACCTGTGCTTTCGGTAATCTGCTTTTCATTGCCGCCCTGATGGGGAAACTGGTTTTTGAAGAACAGGGGGGCTAAAAAGGCGGAAAAGGAAGTACGGACTGCTTCTGAACCGGAGGCCCTCAAAATTTCCGAAGCAGCCGAGGCCCCCAACGAACCGGATGAGATCCTGGAGCAAAGACAGATCCTGCAGGATCTCCTTGCCATGACGGAAATAAAGATCCAAAAGTTGATAAAAAATGAGCTGGTTCGGGAAGATGAATTGTCGGGGGTTGTTGATCTCATGAAGAAAATGGAAACCTCGCGGCATCAAAAATCCGATTTTAAGGAAGATTTTCATCAACTTCAAACCATCAGGGCTGCCCTGGAGGAGATGGAAAACAAGGTCTTTAATCCCCGCAAGCGTCTGGAAAGAAGTGAAGCGCAGCGTCGGTAGTTCTGGAAATAATATTCAAAGCGAAGACCATGGATTAGAGAGTGGGGAAGCGGATTAGGGGTTCTGCAAACCCTGGGGTGTCAGATAATTTGTGTAAATGATTTTTCTTGTTATTCATCAGGGCAT
>DYRD01000104.1 GCA_020718905.1 Syntrophus aciditrophicus
TCCCACTTATAAAAACCTGTATCCTGTCCAAACAACCCCCACCACCTCTGTCATACCGTTGCCGTTACCTTCCGGCTGCTTCTTATGACCGGCGTCCTGACCAACAATCTGGGCTCGCCCGGCTTCGATGAGCTGCGCTGGCTGCATCCGGTACGGCCCGGCGACACGCTGCGGGCCGTAGCCGAGGTTATCGAGGTCCGCCCGTCTTCCTCGTGGCCGGATCGCGGCACCGTGCGTCTGCGTTGCGCAACCTTGAACCAGCGGGAGGAAACGGTGCAAACGGTTTTATGCACCCAACTCGTGAAACGGCGGACAAGGGCGACCGGATCATGATCGATGCTCTGGAGCCTTTCTGGGGCGGATTTTCCGGTATCGTTATCGGCATCGGCTTGAGCGCGGCCTGCGGTTTCCGCATCATCCTGCCCTTTTTCGGCCTGAGTGTCGCCGCCCTGACTGGTCACATCACCCTGGCCCCGGAGTTAATGGATCGGGACGTGGCCGGCCCTGATCGCTTTTGCCACGGCGGCGGCGCTGGAGATCGGGGCCTATTACATTCCGTGGATGGATAATCTTCTCGACGCCGTAGCCACGCCCCTTGCTGTCGCCGCGGGAACAATCGCCGCCGCCTCCGTCATGAGCGACGTATCTCCTTTCATGAAATGGTCGCTTGCCCTCCTTGCCGGCGCCGTCCAGACGGGCACCGCCCTGTTGCGGGGCGTGTCCACCGCTGCGACGGGCGGTCTGGCTAATGTCGTGATTGCTACCCTTGAACTTGCCGAGGCGGTTATTGCCACTACCCTGTCCCTCTTTGTACCCGTGGTCGCTTTCACGGCCGCCATAATCATTTTTGTCTGGGTCGCATGGAAACTCCTCCATCATCGGGTGGGAGCTCCATGAGCTGCAAGGGAAACTCACCAGCCTTACTAAGGCGTGTCCCTTGCCCAGGCGGCGCAATATATTGTTGTTGACAATCCCTTGATGATTTTCTATAGGTTGACCGTCAAGCTGTGGCTAATCAGCAAAAATTGAGAGTGATGTCAGTGGTTTATTTAGCGTTATTCTTCATCCCGTTAATATGAGGCCCTCACAGAGAACCCGGGTGGTTCTCCGGAAGGCGCCGGCTTATCGTTGCTCCGCCATTGACCGATTAGCCCCCGAAGGTCATGCCGGGGAGAGCGCGGCATGACGTGAAAAGGAGGCGGACATGTTCAATCGGTATCCAAACATCTCATGTTATTTCAAGCATATAAATCGCAATCCAACTTGAATTATGGTCGATGAACCTTGCAGGACAAGAGGAGGTTATGAGCTATGGCGGTGACCATTGACGCCCGGGGGCTGGCCTGTCCGGAGCCCGTCATTATGGCGAAAAATGCAATCGAGAAAAATAAAGAGATTATTGTCCTCGTGGACAATGACATGGCCGTGGAAAACATCCGCCGCCTGGCTCTAAAAATGGCCTGCGGGTTTTCCGTGACTGAAAAAGAGGGGGGGATCAGGAATATCGCCCTGGTGCGGACGGGGAGTATTGATGAGGTTAGAGGGGGCGGGGGCGCCAGTGCCCGGGAAGATGAGCTTTCCTGCGCCGTTGCCGCGGGAACGAAGGCAACAGGACCGCTTGTGGTCGTCCTTGCCGATAATCACATGGGACGGGGCGACGATGTCTTGGGAGATATCCTGATCCGGGGCTTTGTCCACACCCTGCTCCAGCTGCAACCCCGGCCGGATAAGATCATTTGTTACAACTCCGGGGTGAAACTGGCCGTCAAGGATTCGGCGGTTCTCGACGATCTTCAGGAGTTGGCAAAGGAAGGGGCGGATATTCTGGTCTGCGGAACCTGTGTCAACTACTTCGAGCTTGGTGATCAGATTGCGGCGGGCCATATCTCCAACATGTACGACATTGCCGAAACGATGGCCGGCGCCGGCCGGTTGCTGCGCCCCTGATGGAAGAACAAAGGTACGTCGTATTCCTGTTCCCCTCCGTCAGCTACGCCCTGAAGGCGGAGAAAATTCTCAAGGCCGCGGGAATCGTCCATAAGCTGATTCCCGTGCCCCGCCATATCAGTTCGGACTGCGGCGTCTGTTTGCGCATTACCGAAGCTAAGGAGCAGGATGTAGCGGGGGCACTCCGGGGGAAGGTTGCATGGGACAAGGTAGTATTGCTGTGAGGAGGGATTGAAAATCAGAGGAGAGTCCATCGATCCCTCCCACCCGGAGACAGAATATGCCCCTTGAGCGGTCAAAAAACAGCACTATCTATTTTGACAACGCCGCCACGTCCTGGCCCAAACCGGCGGCGATGATCGCGGCGATGATCGCTTATAATGAGCAGATCGGCGGCAGTCCCGGCCGTTCCGGACACCACCGCTCCCTCGATGCGGGACGGATCATCCTGGAAACCAGGGAGGCCCTGGCGGAGCTTTGCGGGTGCGGTAATTCCCTCCGGATCGCCTTTACAAAAAATGCTACGGAGGCGCTGAACATCGCCCTCTCCGGTGTTCTCAATCCGGGCGATCATGTTATTGCCTCCGCCATGGAGCACAATTCCGTGATGCGGCCCCTGCGATATCTGGAAGCCCAAGGGGTGCAAATATCCGTTGTCCCCTGTTCCGGTGCCGGCAGTCTGGATCCTGAAGATGTCCGCAGGGTGATTGGTCCCCGGACCCGCCTCCTCGTCGTTACCCATGCCTCGAACGTGACGGGTACTATCCAGCCCCTCACGGCGCTGGGGAAGATCGCCCGGGACTATGGGATCCTCTTCTGTGTGGATGCCGCCCAGACAGCGGGGGCACTACCTATCAATGTTGACGAGATGGCCATCGATCTCCTCGCCTTTACCGGCCATAAAAGCCTCTGCGGCCCCCAGGGGACGGGGGGACTCTACGTGCGGAAAGGATTGGAAAAGCAGCTCCGGCCGTTGATGACGGGCGGGACGGGGAGCCGCTCGGAGTTCGAGGAACAGCCGGATTTCATGCCCGACAAGTACGAATCGGGAACCCCCAACACGATCGGCCTTGCCGGTCTGGGAGCGGGGGCCCGTTTTGTCCTTGCCGAAGGAGTGGAGGCCATCCGCGGCAAGGAGGAAGGCTTGACGGCGCGATTTCTTGCCGGGCTCGCCGCCCTGCCCGGTGTCACCGTCTATGGTCCACCCGACGCCGCAAGCCGGACGGCGGTGGTATCGTTTAACATCGCCGGTGTTGCTCCCTCCGCGGCGGCCCTGGGGCTCGATGAACGTTTCGGGATCCTCTGCCGGCCGGGACTCCACTGCGCCCCCGCGGCCCATCGAACCATGGGGACCTTTCCCCAAGGGACGATCCGCTTCGGGTTCGGCTATTTCAATAAAGATGAGGAAATCACCCTGGCCCTGGAAGCGATCGGATCCCTGGCCGGGGACGGCGCACCGCATTAGGCAACCCACCCTTACTTGGTCATCCGGCTCGGCTTCCCCAAAAGATGTTTTAAAGAATTATGTAAATATATCAATCATTTAAATTAAAATATCGCGCGGCGATATTTTTGCCTTGCTCAAGAAGCGTGCAGAGACATGGAATCTGCTGCTTGTCGGCTGCATCTGCCTCTACGTCAATGGGGCATCGCATCTTGAAGCTTGTTGCGGACAAAATTGATGTGCCTGCGCAGGACGTAGCACAGGTTACCATAAGAGGCCGGCACCTTGTATATCCATCGCCGCGGACAGGAGCAGATCGGGCAGGGCGGGATGTAAATTCTTGCGCGCGATCAGTTCGACGGTGGGACTGATCAGCGCTATATCCTGGGCCGGGATGCTTTTTCCGAAATCCATGGCGCCCTTCGGGATCACCAATTTGTTGAGATAGCCGAACCGGGAGAAGGCAGGATGATCAGCCTTACACCGTCTTGAGCGAGTATCTTGGCGTACTTCTCGGCCTGCAAATCCTGCGTATCAGGTCCCTCCCCGTAATACGTTCCCAGATATGACCATTCTTTGGGCTTCCGATGTGCCTTCGTAGATTTCCGCAATCTTGGCATCTCGCATCAGCCGCTCCACCTTCGCGCCCTTGATATATCCATAGCCACGGTGGATCTGGACGGCTTTGATGGTGTGCCTCGCGGCGGCCTCCGTCGCGAATAGCTTGGCCATGGCAGCCTCTTTGCTGAAAGCTTGGTTATTGTCCTTCCGCCAAGCGGCAAGGTCGTTCGCCATGTCGGCAATCATCCAGGCGATCGCCTGTTGCCGCGCTATGGGCTTGCCAAATTGGATTCTCTCCCGGGAATATTTGATCGATTCATCCAAAGCCGCCTGAAGGATTCCTAAGGCCTGGGCAGCAATTCCGATCCTGCCACGGTCGAATCCGGTCATGGCTATGGGAAGGCCATCTCCTTCCTGCCCGAGCAGATTTTCCTCCGCAACCAGACAATCTCTGAAGACCACTTCCGACGTTTGCGACGATCGGAGCCCCATTTTCTGGAAATGCTCACCCGGCTTTAACCCCGGGGTCCCTCGGGGGACGATAAAGGCGCTCATTCCCTTCTTTCCCATAGTTTTGTCTGTCCAGCCAAAAATGATGTAGGTGTCGGCGATGGGACCGTTGGAGACAAAGGTTTTCGTTCCATTGATTACATAGTTAGTTCCTTGATGCAAGGCCGTAGTGGCGACTGCCATGACGTCCGTGCCGTCTCCCGGTTCTGTCAATGCGAAAGAACCAAGGTGCCGTCCCATGGCTAACGGAACCAGGTATTTCTCCTTCTGCGCCTCGTTTCCAAAGAGTAATATCGACATGCCGATAATCCCGGCATGGAATGACAGGCTGAATCCTGTGGACGAGCAGAACCGTGAAATCTCCTCTACGGCAATAACGTGAGTCATAAAATCGGCACCTGCGCCGCCATATTCCGGGGGGATAGGTATACCCATCCAGCCACCCTCGCCGAGTTTCCGGAAAAGATCCCTGGGGTGACTGCTGTTCGCGTCGATTTCTGCGGCGATGGGGTCCACATGCTTCTTGGCAAATTCCCGCATGTTATTGCAAATAAGTTCCTGTTCTTCCGTCAGGCTAAAATCCATAATGCCTCTTTATAATGATGTGATTATCTCATGTATACATTGACTTTCCCGTAAGCGTATTATAGGCTTTCTGAAATGTAAAATATATTATTAATCTCAGTTTGAGACATTTTAAGAATCAATGGAATTAAGACACCTGAGGTATTTTATCGCCGTCGCCGAAGAACTCCATTTCGGCCTGGCGTCGAAAAGACTGAATATTTCCCAGCCGCCCCTCAGTCAGCAGATCATGCAACTGGAAAAAGAAATCGGCGTCCGACTGTTCAGCAGAACCAAGCGGCGCGTGGAAGTCACCCCGGCGGGACTTGTGTTTCTTGAGGAAGCCCGCAAGATCATGGCTCTCTCGGATGACGCGGTGCGTAGAACGATCCGGGCCGACAAGGGAGAGATCGGAAGGCTGGCGGTGGGATATATCGGATCGGCTAATTACAGCTTGCTGCCCCAAGTCATTCGCGAGTTCCGCAAGCGGTTTCAGGATGTCGATCTTTCCCTGGCGGAGATGAACACAAGCAATCAGATCGAAGCCCTCCGCGACGGCAGGATTCATGTGGGCTTCCTGCGGCCTCCCCAGGGCATTGAGAACGAAGGTCTGTCTATAGAGTCAGTTTTCAGGGAACCGCTGATGATCGCTATACCGCAAAACTACCATGTAAATGGAAAAACGTCCATTCCTCTCCGCATGTTAGCAAAAGAGTCTTTCATCATGATCCCGAGACAGCGGGGCCCCGGTTTTTTCGACTACATTATCGCACTCTGTCAAAAGGAAGGTTTCAGTCCCCATATCGTCCTGGAAGCATCTCAATTCCACACGATTATTGGCTTGGTTGCGGCGGAGATCGGAATAGCGATAGTTCCTGCCACCATGCAGCGTTCTCGCTTCAAGGGGGTTGTCTTCAGAACGATTGCCGGAGGAGCCGAAACGGTCCTCAAAATCGCCTGGGTTACCAACAGCCAATCACTGGCTCTCCAGAATTTTCTCGACGTGGTAAGAGAAGTGGTCAGCTCGCTTCCCCCATATAAATAGGCCAAGCCATGTGTCCAAGCAAAACTGCCTGCTGCGATCGCAATTCAATAAACGGAGCTGATGTTTGTCATTAATCAATGATCATTACACCCAAGAGGCTTTACTAAGTTGGCTCCCAAATCATCTGGAATATTTGGTCTTATTTTTCGGACCCTGCGTTATCGGAACTATCGCCTGTTCTTTGCCGGTCAATGCATTTCCCTGATCGGTACCTGGATGCAGCAGCTTGCCTTAAGTTGGCTTGTCTATCCTCTGACGGACTCGGTATTTCTCCTTGGAATCGTTGGTTTTGCCGCGCAATTTCCCACTTTTCTAATTTCACCGCTAGCCGGTGTTTTTTCGGATCGTTGGAACCGCCATCGGACCCTGGTTCTGACCCAAGCCCTGTCCATGCTGCAGGCCATGACGTTAGCAGTGCTTGTCCTGACCGGTACGATTGCCATTTGGCATATTGTTCTGTTAAGCTTCTTGCTTGGCGGTGTCAATGCCCTCGATATTCCCACACGTCAGTCATTTCTTATCCAGATGATCGAAGACAAAAAAGATTTAGGTAATGCCATCGCCTTAAACTCCGCCATTTTCAGCGGGGCAAGATTCGTTGGTCCATCCTTAGCGGGCCTTTTAATCACCCTGCTCGGCGAGGGTATCTGTTTTCTCCTCAACGGGATCAGCTATATAGCCGTGATTGCCGCTTTACTCGCCATGCATGTCTCACGGCTTACCCCGGAACAAAAGCATACGAACATCTTTCATGAACTAAAGGAAGGACTAAATTACGCCTTTGATTTCAAGCCCATCCGGTTTATCCTCCTCTTGCTGGCCTTAACGAGTTTCATGGGCGTGCCTTACATCGTCCTGATGCCGGCTTTTGCCCGGGACATTTTGCATGGCGGACCCCACACCCTTGGCTTTCTGACAGAGGTGGTGGGGGTTGTTTGGACAGGATACAGGTTTTTATAAGTGGGAAA
>DYRD01000275.1 GCA_020718905.1 Syntrophus aciditrophicus
AAGAGGATAAACCCACCGCCAATCTGACAATGGGAGCTTACAGCCAGTACATCTGGCGAGGATTCGAGCTCAGTAAAGACAGCATCGTTATCCAGCCATCCATGACCGTTGCCTATAAAGGGTTCTCCGCCAATGTCTGGGGAAACCTGGATACCGATCCCTACTCGTTTGACGGCGAGGAATCAAGCAACTGGAATGAAACAGACCTGACCCTTGCCTATGGCTGGGAAATGGGCCCTGTCGCCATGACCGCCGGATACATTTATTACAGCCTGGATGGGGTGGATGACACCCAGGAAGTGTATGTCGGCGCCACTCTGAACACCCTGCTAAAGCCCACCTTGACCGTCTACCGCGACTTCGATTTCTATCCGGGTTGGTACACCACCCTGGGAGTATCCCATTCAATCCCCGTCACGGATGACATTACCCTTGATCTGGCCGGGGTGGTGAGCTATCTGGCGGCCGATGAAGCCACCAGCTATGCCGATGCCGATGGCGGCAGTTACAGTAATTTCCACGATGGCGTCCTCTCGCTGGGTCTGACAATTCCTGTAGCCAAGTATATCACCATCACCCCCAAGCTCAGCTATACCTTTGCCCTGAGCGGTGATGCGCAGGATATCATGAAGGGTTTCAGCAAAAACGGTGATGATGATAATTTCATCTACGGTGGTATTGCCGTAAGCATGGCCTTCTAACCCCGACGAGTCCCTAAAGACACACCCGCCTGTTTCCCTTGACCACGGTGAGACAGGCGGGATTTTTGTTGGCTGAAAGGCTTCCTGGGTGCGATAAGCCCCCCCTTGTCCAATCCAGATAAGTTGCAAAAATGAACTTATCTTGACCAAAGTATTTCATTTTTGTAATAAAGAAAACCGGCAATCCCCCCTAACACCCTGAAAACATGCTGATTAGCCGTTGGTATGTTTTTTGCATTATTTTCCCCCAGACGCCAGCACATCACGCCCGTCCCTTGCCATAGCCAAGGACGGATATTACTACCACGGCTTGGGAGAAATCATGGATCAGCTTTTCAGCTCAGCGCCACCCCCCGCTTCCTCCTGCCCGCTTGAGGCCCTGAAGATCCAGGCCCTCTCCGAGATCTGTCAGCTTATCGGCGAGGCGGTCTATCTTGACACCGCCCTGGCCCGGGTCTTTCAGGTTCTGCACGACATCCTGCGAATGGACCGGGCCACGCTCGTTCTCCTTGACCCGCACCGGCAGCGGCTGGAGATCAAGGCCTCCTACGGCCTGACGATTGAGGAGGAGCGCCGGGGAATCTACGGCCTCTCCGAGGGAATCTGCGGTCAGATCTTTCAGAGCGGCTCGCCCTGCGTCGTCCCGGACATCAACAGCGAGCCCCTGTTCCTCAATCGCACCGGCGCCCGCACCACGATCAGCAAGGATCAGCTCTCCTTTATCGGCGTGCCGGTGCTGATCGCCCAGAAACCGGTAGG
>DYRD01000105.1 GCA_020718905.1 Syntrophus aciditrophicus
CCATCTGGGTGATCAATTTGCCGAGGAAGGGAAGGTAGGGTTGCAGGTCGTCGGGGATCGCCGAGACATCGAAGGCCAGATCCAGGTAGGAGGTGCCGTTGGTAAACAGACCATGGCTCATCGTCGTGACGCTGTCTATGGAAAGAAGTTCCCCGGGAATATTTTCGGTCTCCCCGCCGATATCCGTGATTTTCAGCCTCGGCAGCGTCGCCACGGCGGCGGTTGCATCCGGTTCCGTCTGGAATGTCTTTAACTCCCGGACCTCTTGACGAATCCTTTCCTCCTCGTTTATTGTCAGGGAATCCTTGATCGCTGCCATCTTTTCCCGGAAATCATCATCCCAGGTTTCCATGCAGGTCCGACTTGGTTCCATTACCGAGAGGATGCGATGAGGGTTGTCAAGCAACCACTTCTGGATCAGCTCCTCAAAGAGGGACGGATTTTCCAGCCATTTGCGGCGGATCATAGCAATTATGCCGGGAAAATTAAGGCTATGGAGAGGGTCTCCGTCATATATCCAGGTATGAAATACCCGGTTCATGAGGACGATGCCGTAGGGGTAGCTCTGGCGGATAATTTCCCGGCCCCGGAACTCGATCTGATGCAGGGTTCCTTCAATGAGCTCCCTGTCCACTCCCTCCCTTACCACTTCGGCCAGGGTGGCAAGGATCAGCGATGCAATGGCGTCTCGCCTATTTGCGTCTGTTCCCCGGAGGCCGACGGCGAATACCACCTGTTTGTAATCCCGCTCAAAACCCGTGACCGGCGAGAGATCCTGGCCCAGCCCGGAGTCAATGAGGGCCTTGCGCAGTGCGCCGGCAGCGCTGCCTACAAGGACCCCGCTGATGGCCTGCAGCAGGATCGCTGTTTCTTCATCGGTGTTTTCCGTTAGCATCCAGGCCATATTAACGCTTGCCTTGCCGTGGGGGTCATCTTCCCTGCCGATGGGAAAGATGTCTTGAACCGCCCGCGGGGATAGCCATCGCTCCTGGGTGGGAATTGAAGAGTCGATAGATGTACGGCTAAAGTCCTTCAGCATCTCCTGAAGAAAGAGAAGATGTTCTGCCGTGGGAATATCCCCATAGATGAAAATCCGGGCATTGCTGGGCGCATAGTAAGCCTGGTGAAATTCCTGGAACTGTTCATAGGTCAGGTCGGGAATATCAGCGGGGTTGCCCCCGGAGTCGAAACGGTAGATGGTGCCGGGAAAGAGATTTTCCTGGATGGCCTTGTACATAAGGTTGTCGGGAGATGAATAGGCCCCTTTCATCTCATTGTAAACGATTCCGGAGATGGTCAGGTTTTCTTGCCCGTCAGCATTGGCAGTCCATTCCAGATGATGTCCCTCCTGGAGGAACGTCTCTCTGAGGAGGCGGGGCCGGAAAACGAGATCCGTGTAAACACGGGCCAGATTGAAGAAATCAACCTTGACTTGGCTGGCAACGGGGTAAATAGTTTTGTCGGGATAGGTGAAGGCATTGATAAAGGTCTGCAATGTTCCCCGCAAGAGCTCATTGAAGGCGTCCTTAACGGGATAGTTTTTCGAACCGGCGAGAACGGCATGTTCCAGGATATGGGGAAGGCCGGAGGAGTCTTGGGGAGGAGTCCGGAAGGCGATGGCGTAAAGATTTTCCCGGTCATCGCAATGCAGGTGCAGTACCTTTGCCCCGGTGACGACATGTTCCAGTTCATATGCGGTCACCCGTATTTCGGGGATCTGCTCAATTCGCTTCACTAAAAAACCAAGCTTTGTTTCCCCGGTGCTCAACATGGCCTTAGGGCAATCATTTGCTGCTGACATATAGAGATCTCTCCTTAACGCGCCATAGCGGCGACTGGTCAATTATATACCGAAGATTGCATGTCCCGTCAAATTATCAATGTCGTGATTTTCACCTGATTCCCGTTCATCCCTTGACAGGGTGCTGTTTCACCGTATAGAAAGGGATTGTGAAGAATAAACCCAACATGGTGGTGATCCTCGGTCCTACGGCGTCGGGGAAGACCCGCCTGGCCGTCCGTCTGGCAAAGGATTGCGGCGGTGAAATCATTTCCGCCGACTCCCGGCAGGTTTATCGGGGCATGGACCTCGGGACGGGCAAGGATCTCCGCGAATATACTGTCGATGGCGTCCCTATTCCTTTTCATCTCGTCGATATTCTTGAGCCGATGGAAGAGTTTCACCTCTTTGCCTATCAGCGCCTTTTTCATCAATGTTTTAAAGATATTACGGCACGAGGCGCTCTTCCCGTGCTTGTGGGCGGTAGCGGGATGTACCTGGAAGCGATCATCCGGTCCTATGATCTACAGGAGGTTCCTCAGGATGCAAACCTGCGCCGGGAACTGGACAAGCTGGACATGGATGCCCTCGCCGGACGTTTGCAGGCTCTTCAACCCCGTCTCCACAACCAGACGGATCTCCTGGATCGGGAACGTCTGCTCCGGGCGATCGAGATTGCTGAGGCAACACGGCTAAAGAAGGCGTCATCGGCAGACGGCGTGCCGGACGCCAGCCATCGCGCCGTAGGCCCTATGGCTCCGCCCCCCGTCCTCCGCCCCCTGGTCATAGGGGTGAGGTGGGAGCGGTCCATGCTGCGCCGGCGCATAACGGACAGGCTATATGCCCGCCTTCAGTCCGGGATGGCGGCGGAGGTCGCTGCCCTGAACCAGCGGGGTGTCAGTTGGGAAAGACTGTATCATTTCGGTCTGGAATACCGCTATATCAGTTTATATCTCCAGGGATTGATGGGCTTTGACGACATGGCGAAGACTCTTAATACCCGCATCCATCAGTTTGCCAAGCGGCAGGATACGTGGTTCCGCAGGATGGAGCGGCAGGGCGTCGTCATCCACTGGATTCCGGGAGACGATTACACCGCCCTCGCGTCACTTGTGGAGCGTCTGATGGGATGATGTTCTCCTTCAATCTGGACAAATATCTGCACCGCTGTGTCATCAACAATCGTCCCTCCCCTTTTGCTGAGAAGGAAGATATCATCAACAACCGGGAAACAATGATGATCATGAAAGATCTGATCCGGGGAGAGCCGCCTGATCCTCGCCTTGCCGGCACGAATATCACCGCCCTGGCAAGGGAAGTATTGTCAACGCCGCTGCCGTCTCGCTTTTGTCGACGCCTCCTCAAGGGGGCACGAATTGCCTCCCAAGGGCGGCGTCGGTCAGGCAAGAAAGAGGACGCTGGCCTTATTAGGCGCCTGTCGTGAGGGCAAAGAAAGGATTTATTGCCTGGACGCCGACACCCTTGTGGAGAAAAACTATCTGGCTTCGCTTCGGAATCACTTTGAGCGTTTCTCCCCGCCGGGAGCGGTCGTTGCCTTTTCCCACCCCCTGCCGGAGGACCCGTGCCTTGCGGACGGTATCTGCTGTTATGAAATCTTTCTCAGGTACTATGTCCTCGGACTTGCCTGGGCCCGTTCTCCCTATGCCTTTCATACCATCGGCTCTACAATGGCCTTGTACGGCGGCGGGATACACCGCCGTCCGGGGGATGCCCTGCCGGCAGGCGGGAGAAGATTTCTATTTCCTGAATAAATTTGCCAAACTCGCACCCTTGGGCGATGTTCGCGCTACCACCGTTTATCCCTCCGCCCGGGCGTCTGGTCGCGTTCCTTTCGGAACAGGCAGGCGGATGCTGCGTTTTCTCGCGGGCGCCCCCGATGAAAATCTTATCTATGATCCAAGGGTATTTTTGCTTCTGAAGGCATGGCTGGAGGAAATTGCCCGGGAGCCCGGCAGCTCCGGCAATGACCTCCTGGCGAAGGCGGCAGCGATTTCACCCCACCTTCATTCTTTTCTTGATTGCCACCACTTCGCCACGGTATGGGAACGGATCAGAGGCGCCACCCGCCGGCATGAATATTTGACGAGACAATTCCACGTCTGGTTTGACGGTTTTAAAACCATGAAACTTATTCATGAGTTCTCGGCGGCTGCTTTTCCCCCGATTCATATGTTCGCGGCTCTGAAGATCCTTTTCCAGCAGATGAATATTTCCATCCTCGGCATTCTTGCCCTCCCTGAATGCCGAACCCTTGATGAACGGCTCCTTGTCCTTGATTTTATGCGTCGGGGAAGCTTTAGCGATCCTTAGGAGCCGACGCGCTGCATAACGATGCTGTGGTCTCCCGTGTCCATGTACAGCTTGTCGCCCTCGAGGCGATAGCGGGAATTGATCACATAGTTCGGTTTGTTGATGACCAGCGTGGCGCCTACGACGCGGTAGCTCTCCGTATCCGTCTCCACTTTACCATTTGTATGCGTTTTTGTCGTGGTAGCCGTCCCGTTCGGGTTGAAGCGCGTAACCATTGACTGGAACTGTTTCTTGGGACGCGGTGTGATGCTTACTATTTGCCACGTTGTGTTCGCCAAGGGCTGCACTTACTCCGGGGTCGCTGTCTGACGTTTTTTGACAGCGGATTTATCGGCTTCGTTGCCGATAATATAGCCGAGCCCAAGACCGACTCCCGCGCCGATGAGGGTCCCCGCCGTATTGTGGCCGATAGCCTGACCAACGAGCGCTCCTACGCCGGCGCCCCCAAGGGCGCCCATCTCGGACTTGTCCATAGTCGCGCAGCCGGCGCCAAAGGGGAGCACCATGCAAAGCACGCTCAAACCAACAGTCTTTTTCCATCCGTCCATTTTCTTCATTTTCCACTCCTTTCATCCCGTTATCTATAAATTATAACTGTTTAGTCGCGTAAGCCCTTTTAGCCGGACATCCTTAACATATCTGATGCCCATATTACGCTACCCATATCATAATTGTTTGGAAAATTAAATTGTTGATTGCGGTTCGATATCCATAGGGATCATCAAATCTATCCCCCTCTTTCCATGTACCCTCAGACAAAACCTGAGCTCCAGGATCAAATTAACTTATCCTTATAAACGCAACTTTCCCGTCCCATATCCAGAGCCACCCTGTTTGCTAAAAAATGCTGTCCAGATTATCATGGGGCCGCAAGCAAGAGAGAGGAGGCAAGGATCATGAAAAAGGGAAAGAAAGCATCCCAGAGTTGGCTCGACCCCATGGGCAAGCCTTATCAAGACAAGAAAGGTGGACAGCACGGTGAATAGTCATCATCATATCCGGGGCCTTTTTCTTTTTGACCTCGGACGATATTTCTCATATAATCCCTTATCGAGGGTTTGCCCCATGTTTCCAAAGGACCATGGTCATAAGCACCGATGATTGAACTGAAAGACGTAGAAATTATAGAGAGGAGCAATAATATGAAACCCGCAACAACCGTTGTGACGATCCTGCTTGTGGGTATATCAGCGGCACATCTGGTGAGGATTATCTCCCGGATTGACATTGTGGTAAATGGCATGCAGGTGCCGATCTGGGTGAGTATCTTCGGCGCTATCGTTCCGGCGGGCCTCGCTTTATTGCTGTGGCGTGAGAACAGGAGGCGATAACCATATTACTATTCTTCCGGAAGCGGGAGAGTCCGTCAATGACAAAGGTGCCGGATGCGTTGTTGCCTGTTGATTCTGGATTGTCCTGCTTTCATCAATTGCCCAGCGATATAAAGGAGAGGGACCGCTCCTTCTTGGGCAACAGCCGCAAGGGATTCAAGGTCGCCTTGAACAATGTGATCGTTTAATGATTTTTTTGTGATGGAAGCTACTATTGACGATTTAATGATTATTGATTGTGATCTCAGATATTTGCTGCAACCTGTCAATTAATGACTTCAGATGGTTTTCACTTCGTCCGGTCCACCCTGCTCTTTAGCTCTTTCCCTGCCTTGAAGAAGGGCAACCGCTTTGGATGCACTGGTACGCTCTCACCGGTTTTCGGGTTTCTCCCGGTGTAAGCTTCATATACCCGGGCCGAAAAGCTTCCAAAGCCCCGCATTTCTACCCTGCCGCCACTTTTGATTGCCTCGGTAAAACCGTCAAAGATCATGTTCACGATATTTACAGCGTCCTTAACCGTAATGTTCTCTTTCCTGGACAATGCCTCAATTGAGTCCGATTTGTTCATCTTTCCTTCGCCTTTCTTTGGATTGGATAGCACGCTGCGCGCATATAAGGGATATTCAGCTTTAAATCAATAATTATTGAGCGGCTTGGCAACCATAAGGAACGATTTGGTTGCGCGGCTATGCGAAATGGCTTGTTCTGGTAGGGCGCTTCACGATGCCTTCATCGAGAATGCCCCTGATAAGGGTGAAAGCAGTTTTAAGGGTGGTTCAATGAGGCGGCGCCACTAGGAGCCCTCTTGGAGCGTTTTTGCGTTCGATACCGGCCCGGAAACGTCGGCAGGAGCGCCAAAAAGGGCATTCTGCAAACGTCTGAGGTGGAGGTGAGGGTGCCGTGACGGGATCTCCTGCCAGCAAAGAAAAGGCCGGTTATCTAACCTAAGCCTCTGTTTCGCCGGCAGGAAGGGGGAAGCGTTCAAGAAATACGAGAGATATGTATTTATATTTGTTAATGATTATTTGCCGGAGTCGATGCAGCAGGTTGCAGCTTCCTGATATTTGCTATGCGGTCATCCCATGAAGGATGTGTTGACCAGAACCCACCGCCGGAAGAAGTATCGGCTTTGAGGGTTTCATAGATATGAATTTGCTTATCAACAGAAATGCTTAGGCACTTCACAAGGATTTCAGCGGCCAACCGGTCAGCGTCATGCTCTTGGGACTTGCTGAAATTATTGGTCACGGCGGGATTGACGGCATAGTTAAGATACCCGGCATAGGGGATGACAAACCCAAGGGCGGTCATAATGCCCGTAGTGACACCGCTTACAATCTGGCGGTTCCGGACATGATTAAGTTTTATGTGTGAAAGTTCGTGGGCAACAACCAAGGAAATAGTATCATCATCGTATCAACAGAGCGGGTATGGCAAAACTGGACAGGTGCATAAGTGGGAGGATTGTTCT
>DYRD01000106.1 GCA_020718905.1 Syntrophus aciditrophicus
ATCAGGCCAATGAGGATCTCGGGCTGACCGAAACGGGCCTTATCGGAAGCAAAACGCATGTCACAGGCCATTGAGATCTCCGTTCCACCGCCCAGGGCGAAGCCATTTACCGCGGCAATGGATGGTTTGCCCATCGTCTCGATAAGGCGTAGGGTGGCATGGCCCAATTCCATAAATTCCATGGCTTGCTGGGGCCGCATCTCCTGCATCTCGGAAATATCCGCTCCGGCCACGAAGGCCTTGTCGCCGGCGCCGGTGAGGATAAACGCCTTGATCGCCGCGTCGGTCTGGCAGCGCATGGCCGCGTCATAGAGCTCCTTCATGGTGACGGAGTTCATTGCGTTCAGGGCCTTGGGTCTGTTAAAGGTGATCGTTGCTACACCATCTTCCACATCAAATAAGAGATTCTGATATTCCATCGATTCATACCCCCTTTTATCTAAAGCATCCCGAAAGATGCTGATTCCCCTACTTCTGGCTGTAATCGTAAACGCCTCTGCCAACCTTCCGGCCAAGCCAGCCAGCATCAACATATTTCTTCAGCAGCGGCGAGGGGCGATACTTGGAATCTCCGAAACCTTTGTGAAGGACATCCATGATTGCCCAGCAGGTATCCAGACCAATGAGGTCGGCCAGGGCCAGGGGGCCCATGGGATGATTCATCCCGAGGATCATGATGTCGTCGATAGCCTTGGGAGTGCCCACCCCTTCCATGAGGGCGCAGAAGGCCTCGTTGATCATGGGCATGAGAATGCGGTTGGAGATGAAACCTGGGAAGTCGTTGCATTCAACAGGGACCTTGCCGAACTGCTTGGTAAGGCTTTCCGTCAGATCGTAGGTTGCCTGAGAAGTCGCCAGTCCTCGGATGATCTCTACAAGCCTCATAACCGGGACGGGGTTCATGAAATGCATGCCGATGACCTTGTCCGCCCGCTTGGTCGCCCCGGCAATGCGGGTGATGGGAATTGACGACGTATTGGTGGCCAGGATGACATCGGGTTTGCAAAACTCATCGAGTTTCCTGAAGATGCCGAGCTTCAAATCTTCTCTTTCCACTGCCGCCTCGACAACGAAATCGGCGTCTTTCATGTCTTCGAGATTGGTGCTTTTCTTGATCCGGCCGAGAATCTCCACCTTCTTATCCGCCGTGATCTTTTCTTTGGCCACGAGCCGGTCGAGGTTCTTCGCAATGGTATCGTAACCTCTATCCACAAACTGATCCGAGATGTCGTTCATGATGACATTCAGGCCCCCGGGATAGGCTGCCACCTGGGCAATGCCGTTCCCCATCTGTCCGGCGCCAATGACGCCAAAGGTTTTTACTGCCATATTCAACCCTCCTTATGAGATTAATGGTCATGAAGGGGCCGCCCCGATCATATCAACTTACTTAGACGGCTTCGAGGATGATGGACATACCCTGACCGCCGCCGATGCACAGGGAGGCCATCCCCAGGTTCACGCCCTTCTTCTTCATCTGCATGGCCAGGGTGTAGGTGATCCTGGCACCGGTGTTGCCGATGGGGTGACCGATGGAGATCCCGCTGCCGTTGAGATTGCATTTATCCAGATCAACATCGAGTTCCTTGATACAGCCGAGGGCCTGTACCGCGAAGGCTTCATTGAGCTCGATGAGCCCGATGTCCTTCATCGTGAGGCCGAGCTGTTTAAACAGCTTCCGTGTTGCCGGGATAGGCCCGAGGCCCATGTATGCAGGATCAACGCCGCCCGTAGCATAACCTTTGATCTTCGCCAGCGGCTTCAGGCCCAGTTCTTTGGCCTTGTCGGCGCTCATGACAACCACTGCCGTAGCGCCGTCATTGATGCCCGAGGCGTTTCCAGCCGTAACGGTGCCGTCCTTCTTGAAGACCGGCGCGAGTTTCGCCAGTTTTTCGAGGGTCGTATCCATGGGACGTTCGTCCACGTTAAATACCTTGGGATCGCCCTTCCGCTGGGGAATGACTACCGGCACGATCTCATCGGCCACGGCGCCGCTGGCGATAGCCGCTCGCGCCCTTCTATGGCTCTCGTAAGCTATCTGATCCTGTTCGGCCCGAGTAATGCCGTACTTGGCGCCGATGGCTTCCGCCGTGTTGCCCATGTGGTAACTGTTGAAGATTTCCCAAAGGCCGTCATGGACCAAAAGATCCGTTACCTTGCCGTAGGGCATGCTCATTCGGTATCCCCACCGGGCGTCAGCCATGGCGTAAGGTACATTGCTCATGTTTTCCATGCCGCCGGCCACGATGATGTCCGCATCACCCGCCTTGATGGCCTGGGCGGCCATGGCAATAGCCTTCATGCCCGAGGCGCAGACCTTCTGTACGGTAAAAACGTTCGTCTCTTCGGGAAGACCGGCAAAAATCGCCGCCTGCCGGGGGGGGTTCTGACCCACACCGGCATTCAGGACGTTACCCATAATGACTTCGTCAAAATACACCGGGGTCAGGGAACTGTCGAAGGCATAGTATTTCTTCTGGACATCGGACATATCGAAATCGCCGAACACGGTTGGGCGGGCCGCTTGAACCGCTTCCGTGATGACCGGGCGGAGACCTGCCCTGATAATGGCTTCCTTAATGACAAGCCTGCCTAGCTCTACAACCGACACGCCTTTCAGGGATCCGCCGAATTCACCGACGGCAGTCCGGGCGCCGCTTACAATAACCGCCTCTCTCATACTGGTACTTCTCCTTTCAAAAAAATATATTCGGGTTTATTTATCCACCTTGATCAGCATGGCGTCACCCTGGGCGTGGCCGGAACAAATGCCGCACACACCGATACCGCCGCCTCGTCGTCGTAATTCATAAGCAAGGGTCATAAGGATCCTGGCCCCCGTCGCACCGATGGGATGTCCATAGGCAATGGCGCTGCCGTTGGGATTAACCTTTTTGAACATCTCTTCCTTGCTCATCCCCAGGATGGATCGGGCGCTGACAATCGCCACGGCCGCGAAGGCCTCGTTGATTTCGATTACGTCCAACTGGTCGACGGTCATCTCGTTCTGGTCGAGGATCTTTTTGATGGACAGCCCGGGCACCGTGGCGATATCCTTGGTCGGCTGGGAAACCTCAGCGTAATCGAGAATCGTGAAGAGCGGTTTCATCCCCAGCTTGTCGGCCATTTCCTTGCTCATGAGCATGCAGACATCGCCGCCGTCATTGACGCTGGTGGCGTTTCCCGCCGTTACGCTACCGGGTTCTCCCGTCACGGTGCTCTTGTGATTGAATACCGGGGGTAGCTTCGCCAAACCTTCCAGCGTTGTCGCCGGTCTTGGACCTTCATCCTTGTCAAAGATAATGACATCTTTCCCCTTTTTAATCTCCACGGGAAAAATCTCGTCATAAAGTTTCCCTTCCTTCATCGCCTGTACGGCGCTCAACTGGGACTTGAGGGCCCATTCATCCTGATCCTGGCGGGTAAAGCCGAACTCGTCGGCCGTCTCGGAGCCGTGAATGGCCATGTGGCGATTGTAGAAGGCGTCCCAGAGACCGTCCAGAACCATGGCATCTACAAGCCTGCCATTCGGCAATCCCATCCGTGAACCCCAGCGCATGTCGGGAAGTACATAGGGGCAGTTGCTCATGCTTTCCTGACCCCCGGCGATGACGATTTCAGCCCGGCCGGTCTGAATCATCTGGAGGGCAAGATCAATCGTCTTTATCCCTGATGAGCAGACTTTATTGACCGTAATCGAGGGGACACTCTCCGGCACTCCCGCCAGCAGCGTTGCCTGGCGGCTCGGCACCTGTCCGCATCCCGCCGGAACGACCTGACCCATGATGATATAATCTACATCCTCACCCTTAACCTTGCCATTCGTTCTCCGGAGACATTCCTTGATCGCCAGCGCCCCAAGCTGAGGGGCGTCAAAACCCTTAAGCGCCCCACCGAATACACCATAGGGCGTCCGACAAGCCTCGACGCAAACCACTTCGCGAAGACCTTTGGAATTGTTTTTGATTTTTCTGCCCATCCCTGAATAATCCGACTTTCGCTCGCCGAATTTGGCAATCTTTGCATCCTTGTAATATTCTTTCCTCGTTTTATCCAACTTCTGTGGTACCTTTTCCATGTTCTCCTCCTTTTCTCCTCTTTTATCGGCTCAGGTCGGGTATTTCCGAGAAATCCCTCTCCTCGTCGGTGTATTGTCATGATATTAAATCATTTGGCCGGGGCAGAATTTCCTTCTCATTGCCAATTGCAAGAAATACGATTCTTCCGCCCATATGAACGTTAAGGAATGATATCTGATTATATGTTTTTAATACGTGAAAATGGACGAAGCCTGGGATGATTCCCGCTTTTCCAGATCTGCCTGTCCTTGCGGAATTATGTTGCATCACGACCGGGTCATCTCCTTTAACATCAGGGATTTCAAACTCAATGACTCTTTACTCGAGATACTCGCTTACAATATGCGTGTTAGTGGGTAGTAGAGGCGGGACTTTCAAGATTCGGCAAAAGTCTTCATCCGCACAACCGCGGCACCTAATATACCTTTCATGTTTGGTTGTCAAGACGAATCACGATGTTTTTATGATGATTTAATGACTTTCAGTCAGACCTTTTTCAGCTCTCGCCATGAAAGAATCCGAAAATCTTTGACGGGAACTAAATCACCATGTCCCCTCTCCCATGAAAAAACTTGACAACTACGGAAATACATATAAATATAAAAAGTAATATTCGATAATGCACCATATAATTAGACTTAAGGAGGGAATCAAGCTATGAAGTATTTTAAGTATGCAGTATCGTCGCTTATGGTTATGGCACTGATCATGATGTTCATCGGCTGTGCGAAACCACCCGAAGCGGAAAAGGCGGCCGCCAAGACAGCAATGGACGCAGCCGTTACCGCAGGGGCCGAAAAGTATGCCCCTGCTGATTTCAAGACCGCCAAGGGCGCTTGGGATGTTTCCGAAGGGCAGATGAATGACAAGAAGTACGAGGAAGCCAAACAGGGTTATGTAACGGCCAAGGACGCCTTCGATAAGGCTGCCGGCGCTGCCGCAGCAGGCAAAAAGGCCATCACCGATGAGGCGAATGCAGCTATTGCCGCTTTGGAAGATGGATGGAAGAATCTTGCTGCAGCAGCCAAGGGTGTCGAGAAGAAGATGAAGGGCAAGCAGGAGGCATGGACGGCAGACACGAAAGCCTTTGAGGACGGATTGAAAGCGACCAGAGACATGGTTGCCGTTGACCCGGCCGGAGCTAAGAAGAAGGCCGCGGAGCTGAAATCCATCGTCGATAAATGGGACGCCACCTTCAAGGAGTTGGCCGCCATCCCTGACAAGCCGGTGAAAAAAGGAAAGAAATCGTAAGGTTTTTCCCATCGGTAATCTGTAACAGAGGCGTTCCGCCCGCAAGGCGGAGCGCCTTTTTCTCTCCAATACAAAAAACAACCGCAAGGGTAAGGATAAAACTGATGGGTCTAAAAAAAGGAGCTTTCTCATTCTCAAGATTCGGCGTTTCCAGCCCCCTGCCAGGCAATTTCGCCGATCTGTTTGATGAAAAAATCAAATCATTCGCTTTTCGGGATTTCTTTCCCGTCAATGAGGAAAAGGCCCTGGGCTGGACGGGGCTACAGAATATTCTCGACCGGGAATTCTCATATGCTGCCCATACCCTGGGCGACTATCGGGCCTTCTCCCTGCGCATAGACCGCAAGACCGTCCCGTCGGCACTGCTGCGTCTGCGGTTTTTGGAGGCAGAGCGGGGCATGCTTGCGGAACGGGAAACGAAAAAACTCTATAAGGAAGAAAAGGAAGCCCTCCGCGAGGGAATCCGCCAGGACCTCTTGAAACAAACGTCGCCCATCCCCTCCCTCCTCGATGTCTGCTGGTCGCTGACAACAGGAAAGATTTATTTTTTCTCCCATGCTGAAAATGTCCTCCAGGACTTCCAGGACTTTTTCCGGGAGACCTTCGAAATTGATATTGCTCTTCATGTGCCTTGGCTGAACGCCCTGGAGCAAAGCAAAGACGACGCAGAGGAGTTCCTTTCCAAGCAGCCGGGCCGTGAGTTCCTTACCTGGTTATGGTTTAAGAGTGAGGAGCGCAATGGAAGAATCGCCCTGGAAGGTGAAGAGGAAATAGGTCTGGCCTTGGTACGGCGTCTAATCCTCGAATCGGGAGTGGGAGACTACGCCGAATCCGTCGTCTGCCAGGGGCAGCACGCATCGCTCCTCGAAGGAAAAGAGGCCCTCCGCCAGTGGAAAAAGATCCGGGAAGCCCGCCTATGCCTGGAAATGGATACCATGGAATGGGAGTTCACCTTCAAGGCGGATCTTTTTCAATTCCAGTCCATGAAACTGCCGGCCCCTACGGAAGAATACGATGAAAAGAGCGCATTGGAGGAGGAAGGGCGTCTCCTGGAGCGGATATTCCTTTTGGAAAAGGCGATCGGGACGATGGATCGTCTTTTTGCCTCTTTCCTTGCATTGAGGCTATCGGAGGGCTGGCCCGCCGAAGCCGCCCGCATGGAGATATGGATGAACAGATAAAAATTAGGAAGTAGAGGACTGGGAATAGGGAAGACAAAGGCGGCAGGGAAGGTTCATGAATAGTATTATCTGTTGACAGAAGAGTCCTCATTTATTATACACATGACCCATGAAGCGTATCGCCACGCCGGTCATCATCGGAGCTGCTCAATATACCCAGGCCAGAAACGCCCAGCCAGTCCTCGACCCTCTCAGCCTGATGGCCACGGCAAGCCGTACAGCTATGGAAGACACCGGCGTTGACCGGCACCTCATGCTGGTTATCGATGCCGTCTGTGTGGTCAATCTTTTTACCTGGATTTACCAAAACGCCCCGCAAAGCCTCTGCGATGAATTGGGGATAAGAGCAACCTCCCTGAACTACGGACCCATTGGCGGCAACACCCCTCAGATGCTG
>DYRD01000276.1 GCA_020718905.1 Syntrophus aciditrophicus
CGACGTGTGGGTCAAATCGTAGAAAATGCGAAACCAGACGGGGCGGGGCGATTTTGCTGCATCGGAAAAACTGTTCAATACAAAAACCTCATTATCTATGGACAGAGCCCCGATTCATTATCCGGCAATCCATTCGATCAAGGTGGGGAGGCTCACGAATGTCACATCTATTCCCTTGTAATTACGTGTAAACCGCTTCTCAACATCGGCGGCCGCCACCAGGGAATCCCCTTCGGGATAACGTTCACGAAAGAGTTTCAGATTTCCCGGATCGAAATCGGTCGCCGACCATTTGCATTCAATCGCCACCGGCGGCTTTCCTCTTGCCGTGATCACAAAATCAATTTCATGACCGCGCTTATCACGCCAGTACATTACATTCCTCATCTGGAGACGTCCCTGAATCTCGTTCAGGACATAATGCTCCCAGAGCAACCTGCGGTCTTCTCGCCGGAGTTCACGCCATCCCCGGTAATAACAGACAAATCCCGTGTCAAAGCCATACACTTTGAACGCCGAAATGATCTCAGCCGCCTTGTTGCTGCTGAAAGGCCGGACAATGTGCGCCACGTAGGTCGCCTCGAGAACAGCAAGGTAATTGGCAATGGTTGGCCGGCTGACCTCGCAGGGTCCGGTAAAGCGTGATGCCTCAAAAATGCCGCCGCTCTGCGCCATCAGCAGCTCGAAAAACCGCTGGAAGGCGTGTCGACGGCCCAGATGAAAAAGCTCCTGGATATCTTTCGCCCAATAACCGTCCACCCAATCCTGGAAATTCCGCTCCGGCAAGGTCTCGGATAAATAGAACGGCGGCATTCCCCCAAAAAGCAGCCGCTTCTCTAGATCGGTATCCCCGAAATCGATAAGATCCTGTGCCAACATGGGAGTGAGCCAGAGGGACTCCTTGCGGCCCGTCAGCGTATCCTTGAATTTGGCGGATGCGCCCAGGGTGGAAGAACCGGTGGCAAGAATCCGCACATCCGGGTAGTGATCTGCAGCGATCTTCAGAAGCTCCGAGGGATTTTGCAGACGATGGATTTCGTCGAGGATAATGGTGTGCCCCCGGAGGGGTCGAAGAAACCCTTCGGCATCTTCCAGCATCGCCCGAACATGGGGCAGCTCGCAATCGAAGTATTCAGCATCCGTAAGACTCTGGCTCAGAAAGGTCTTCCCCACGCGCCTGACCCCGGAGAGCCAGATCACCGATCGCCTTTCCCAAGCCTTGCCTATCTGTTCCAACCAGAATGATCTTTTCTTCATGCAATCATAGTTTCACATAGTGGCACTAATTGCAAGCAAAACATCATTTAGTACAAAACGCTAAATTTAAAGACCTACCCCCTAACCCGGCAAAGCCGGAACCAAAAATATGACCCATATTTAAAAAGTTGGATTAAAAAATAATCTCAGCAATCACTTTACAGTAAAGGGTTTTCAC
>DYRD01000277.1 GCA_020718905.1 Syntrophus aciditrophicus
TTTTCATTTTAATAAATTCAAATTGTGAATTTATTTTCCTTGAAAAACTATAGATGAGCGACGCGGCGGAAGTCATAGGAGTCATGAAAAAACGCAGGCAAATCGCGATTTCTATCCCACCCCCTCTATTTTCCCAAAGTCGAACGTTTTTTACAAACTGGCAAAAAACAATAAAAAAATAAGTTTTCTCCTTGCAAACAATTCAAACTCGCGTTATGATACAATGTGATACATTCAGATTGCAATATAGGTTTTTTACCGCATTTGCCAAGATTTAGATCTGAATTTCATTTTTTTACAAGCAATGATTAAATCAAAGGAGATACAACAATGTGTGCTCGACAGAACTGGGGAGTCTTGCTGTTTTCGGCTGTTTTTCTAATTGTCTCATGGAATATACGTGCGGCAGAGGCGGTGGATGCCGACATCCCCCAGGCCAACAGCTACGACGACGACTGGGAGCTTGGTTCGACCGGCTGGGTGGTCACCATGCAGCGCCGCCACGCCGGCTTCTCCGGGGTGGCTGGATCGGCGGTGATCAACGGCGATTCCAACATTGACCGCGCCCCCGCCTGGATCTGGATGAACGCCAGCAGTTCCGGCTATCCGAAAAAGATTGACGGCACGGTCATGCCCAACGGCGCCGGGCACAACGACCCCGCCTCCGAATACATGGGGCTGACCGATGCCGAGGTGCTGGACTACATCCACATGGACGAGTGGCTGGAGACCGGGGACACCCAGACCATCCGCGACAGCTCCTACAACGCCGTAGAGCTGGCGGTCTCCGGCGGCACCGGCCCATACGACCTGAATCCCGGCGGCACCCGGATGACCGCGTGGAACGGAACCGGCTACAACAACTGGATCAACGGTGTCCACACCGGCACCCCGCTGCCGATTCCCAGCTACTCCGAGATGTTCTCCGCCGGAGTGACCCCGAAGGAGATGTATCCCGGCGATGTCACCCGCCGCAAACTGACCGATTTCGAGTTCTTCTATGTCAACCTCGGCACCAACGACCTGCGCAATGGTTGCGACGACCAGATCTACGGCGCGATGTGCTCCCGCGCCGTGAAATGCGTCCTCGATCCCGCCAACCACACCATCCCCATGGTCTCCAGCCCGTCCCGGACCTTCTCGAACTACTCCTGCTTCATCAACGGCATCCCGCGGCTATCCCAGGTCTGCGCCATCATGGGCATTCCCTATGTGGGGTTCGACGAGGAGGGTATGCGCCGCGGCACCTCGTGGCAGTGCTGGGAGACCGGGGAATGGGGCTATGCCAACCAAATGAGCGACTCCCTGCATTATTCCGGCGACTACTCCAGCCTCACCAAGTACCTCAAGAGCCCTTACGAGGACACCTCGGCCACGCTTTCCGGCAAGACCTATTCCGGAGTCGGCATCAACCTGACTTCCTGCTACGGAC
>DYRD01000278.1 GCA_020718905.1 Syntrophus aciditrophicus
AGATTCAGGATTATATGAGCCGGTCGGGTTCTTCGGACAATCTGGAGTGGTTCTGAAGTGGATGGCTGCCGTGTTTCATACCGCTTCATGCAGTTCCGGCAGAGCATTGCAAATTATGAACATTAAACTTCGTTTTCCGGTTTTCACCGCGATGACGACTTATTATTGCCGGAGTAATAACCGGCTGGCGCGAAGGATTCCCGACTACCGGCAGAAACGGACAACAGAGCATGATGGCAAAGACAACGAAAAACAAGACGTTCAGCGCGGAACTGCTGGCCTGGTTCGGCGAGCATCGAAGGCCCCTCCCCTGGCGTGAAACCGGCGATCCTTACAGGATATGGCTTTCCGAGACCATGCTCCAGCAGACACAGGCGCATGTCGTCATCCCCTATTACAACCGCTTTCTGGCCCGCTTTCCGGATATGCGGAGCCTTGCAGCGGCCGACGAGGACGATGTGCTGAAGTTGTGGGAGGGGCTGGGCTATTACCGCAGGATTCACCATTTCATCGCGGCAGTGAAAGAGGTCTGCAACCGGCACGACGGGAACGTCCCGAACGATCCCGGAGCATTCAGAAATCTTTCCGGCGTCGGGGATTACACCGCGGCCGCCGTGATGAGCATCGCCTTTGGTCATCGTCTTCCCGTGGTCGATGCCAATGTGCTGCGCGTAACAACCCGGTATTTCCGGATTGCGGAGGCGGTGGACAAGGCAAAAACGAAAAGGATGATCCGTGAGGAACTTAAGCGGCTCATCCCCGATAACGCCCCGGGCGATTTCAACCAGGCGATGATGGAACTGGGGGCCCTTGTCTGCACCCCCCGGAATCCACGCTGCGACACCTGCCCCATTGCAGGCGGATGCGGGGCGTACGCTGCCGGGGAAACGGACCGTTATCCGCGTATCGCCAGAAAACCGAAGGTTCCCGAATACCATGTTGCGCTGGGTCTTGTCATGCAAGAGGGTCGGTTTTTGATTCAGAAGCGCCCGTCATCCGGCCATCTTGCCGGGATGTGGGAACTCCCCGGCGGAAAGATCCGGGACGGTGAAAGTCCCGAACAGGCATTGCGGCGGAAATGCCGCGAGGAACTCGGCATGGACATCCTCGTGCATGAGCGGTGCGCCGCAGCCAGCCACGCTTACTCCCATTTCAAAATCCATGTTTTTCTCTACAGGTGCAATGCCGGAAGGATCGTCGAAAAACCGGTGAAAAACCAGACACTGGCCTGGATCGACAGCGAAGAAATCCCCGATTACCCGTTTCCCTCGGTCAACCACAAGCTCTTCGCGGCATTGTCTCCCCCTGCCTCCCTTTGACCATCGCCACCCCCCTCAATACCTGACAGCCTTTTTATTTTTCTCCTGGAAACATCAAAATCCTTGACGCAATCATTTAAGTATGCACTTAATCATTTAAGGAATAGC
>DYRD01000279.1 GCA_020718905.1 Syntrophus aciditrophicus
TTAACCCAAGTTTCTTATTTTCCTGATTTGCGGAAAGCTCAAAAATTGTAACGCGTTCATTGAAAACAAGTTATAGAAACCCGTTTCATCTGTTAGGTACTACATTTGTAGTGCCTAACGAAAAGTCACAATATGTTGATTGACAAGTGCTTACGCATTTTGACCCGACAAAATAAGAAACTTGGGTTAATGTCCAGAAATTTGGCAATGTGGAGGTTGGGGAGGGTTTCAAACAGCAGATAATGCTTGTTGCAATGATCCAGTAGAGTGCGTCCGTGAGGATAGCCTGTTTTGGGGTTTGAGGAAGGAATTTTTTCATAATTTTAAAAATGAAAAACCCCCGGCTCTTGTGGAGCCGGGGGTTTTTTGTTGTCCCTTTTCAGGGGGCTCTTAGGGGGATATGGTGGGGACCAGTATCAGCCCTGTGTGGGGGCCTCAAGCCCGGAGGGGCGGACTTGAGGGTGGTTGGGAGCTAGGGGATTAGCTCTGTGCGACAGCGGCCTCGGTAGTGGCCGGGGAGGCGTCCGGGTATTTGACGACGGCGATGGAGCCGGTGGCCCAGACGGCCTTGTCGAAGGCCTCTGCGAGGGTTTCACTCTTCATCGCGGCGAGGTCGACGCGGGTGAGAGGGAAGCTGAAGGGCTTTGCTCCCTTGCGGATGAGGGTGGCGTAGCCGTTTTCGGTCTTCGGGTTGAAGAACGAACGGATCATGCCGTGCTTGCCCCGGTATTCGGAGACCTCGAAGAGGGCGAGGTGCCCAGTTGCGTGGACGACCTTGATGAGGGCTTCCTGGAGGTTCTCGCTCTTCATGGAGCGGAGATCAACGTGGAAGGCGTCCGTGTGGAGGGGGGCCTTGGTCTTGGCGCTCCACTTGATGGAGATCAAGACGGCGGGGTTCCCGGGCTTGCGGTAGGCGGTGGCGACACCGCGCTTTCCGGCCTCGGTGAAGAGGATCTCGGGCTTGGCGGTTTCGACGGCTGCCGGAACGAGCGCGGCGGGAACGGCGGTTTCGATACGGGTGGATTTGGTGTTTTTACCCATGGCTTTGGATTTCTATGTGTTTTCAAGACAGAGGGATGAAGTCGAATTTGTTGAGATAGGAAGGTTTTCCCAGTTCTGATAAAGAGGCGGGGTTTTACCCGCTTCCGAACTTGGTTCTTTTTATCTCTTCTGCTTCGTTCTGCTTTCTAACAATTTCTACTCCAAGGTTCTTGGGAAAGCGTCCGGCAGGGAGGGCGAAAGCCATCCATGCCGGATTGCCCTGTAATTTGTCTGCTGCCTTTTTCTGTGTAGTTCCTGTAGGTTATATGGGGGAATCCCTCTTTTCCTGAGGTTAGGTTTTATTATGTAATAACCAGAGTTAACCTAGCCCAAGTTTCTTATTTTGCAGGGTCAAAAATGCGTAAGCACTTGTCAATCAACAT
>DYRD01000280.1 GCA_020718905.1 Syntrophus aciditrophicus
TTTTTTTTGATCCTCAAAGCCCGATGATGGACGGATGTCGCCTGCCAGATGACAGAGGTTGCCGGCAGAATTGGCGGGCCTTTTCCATCGGAGATGAAAACGCCGCGAGAAGCCATGGTTCCGGGGAGGTTCAATATGCAAGCGCCCACGCCTAAAGAAGTCCTTAACGCCATCATCGGAAATAGCGCACCCCTGTCGAGAGTTCTTGATCTGGTCAGGATCGTCGCCCCAAAGGATGTAAGGGTCCTGATCCGGGGGGAAAGGGGAACGGGCAAAGAGCTTGCAGCCGATGCGATCCATGCCCTGAGCGGTCGGGGCGGGATGCCCTTTGTCAAGATAAACTGCGCGGCTCTGCAAAAAGACCTGTTTGCCTCCGAGCTTTTCGGCCATGTCAGGGGCTCTTTTACCGGGGCCGTCTCCACAAGGACAGGGCTGATCCTCGCCGCCGACGGCGGGAGCCTCTTCCTCGATGAAATCGGCGATCTGTCCCCGGACGCCCAGGCAGCCATCCTGAGATTCCTCCAGGAGGGCGAGGTAAGGCCCATCGGCTCCCTCCAGACATTCCCTGCCGACGTCAGGGTGATTGCGGCGACGAACAAAAACCTCGAAGAGGCCATCAAACAGGGCGCCTTCCGGGAAGACCTCTACGACAGATTAAACGGCTTTACCCTCCATCTCCCGCCGCTTCGGGAAAGAAAAGAGGACATACCCGCTCTGGTGGATCACTTCATCGAGAAATACAACCGAAGATACGACGAAAACGTCCGGGGATTCAGCAAAGAGGCCCTTGAGATTCTGCTGGATTATCCCTGGCCGGGAAACGTCAGGGAGCTGGAGAACGTCGCAAGCAGGGCCGTCATCCTGTCTCAGGGCCGAAGCAGAGCAGGCGTAACCGTGCTCCCGGACATCCTGCCCGGATACGAACCCAAAGCGAAGCCTAATTTTCATCAATCCGGCGAGTCAACGCGGGCATTTATTCTGGGGATCATCAAGGAAAAGCAGAAGGCCACGGTCAAAGACATCCAGGCAGTCTTGGCTATCTCCGACAGGGCGATCAGATACCATCTCGAACAGATGGTAAAGATGGGGTTAGTAACCCTTGAAGGAAGCAAAAAAGGGTCATCCTACAGCCTCCACTGAGATTTTTATCGGAAGTTTATCGGAAGTTCACCGGAAGACTTCCGATAAAAATTGCTAACCAATTGATGTCAATCGAAATCTTCCAATAGAATTTATCGGAAGTTTATCGGAAGTTCACCGGAGGACTTCCTGTGAAAATTGCTAACAAGTTGATATAGCTCAAAATCCGACAAAATAATTTATCGGAAGCACCCCCCTTGTCTTCGGCAGGGGGCTTTTTAAAATTCTGCCTTATTTCAATCAGTTACATTTTAGCCGTTATCCGGATTCCGGAA
>DYRD01000035.1 GCA_020718905.1 Syntrophus aciditrophicus
ATTTCCCACTTATAAAAACCTGTATCCTGTCCAAACAACCCCCACCACCTCTTATGTCACGGAATTCGCCTTGGCGGCGGTGATCGCGGAGGAAGGGCAGGAACGTATAGTTGGCGTGTGTCGGGCGATTACTGCGCCGGACCGGCGCCGGGCGGAGCTGACAATTGTCCTTCGCGACGATTGGCAGGGCAGGGGGATCGGCAAAATCATGGTGAAGAAGGTTGTCATGGTAATGCATCGACACGGCGTCTCCCGGATCGAAATCCTGCTCGATTCCCGGAACGATAAAATGAAAAAGCTTTTTATGTCACTAGATTATCCATACATCTACGAAGAGTCCATCCTTGATATCTGTGATCGGATGGAGATCGAAATATGGCCGGAAAAGGAAGGTATTATCTGGCAATGAAAATTATCGACGCCCACATGCATTGCGGCATTCAGAATGTGGATCAGCCCTTGAGCATGATCAAAGGCTATCTCGACCAGGGGGGGATTGAGGGAGCCTGTCTATATGCTCCGGGGGAAGACATCTACGACCGCTGCAACTATCACTTTGTGGACAGCGCCCCCTGGATCGCCTGTCGGCAGCGGGCGAACAGGTGCGTCCTCGAAGCTCAGCTTGGCGAAGAAGCTATATTTGCCTACTATTTTGTCTGGAACGATTTCCGGAAGGAGGAATTGAAAAAGGGATACCGGGGGGTCAAGTGGCATCGTCACGATTCAGAGCCGGAGTACCATTATGACGATCCGCGTTACGAATCGTTCCTGAGGGAGGTTTTCCGGCTGCAACTGCCCATTGTTCTCGAGGAGTCATATGGAAACACCCTGTCCCTGATTCAGAGAATCAACGGCCAGACGCCGGTGATTATTCCCCATCTCGGGGGGTTGAACGGCGGCTTTTACGCCCTTTTTCATTCGGGGATCTGGGAGCAGGATAACGTCTATGCCGATACCGCCTTGGCCACCAGGCGGGAGATGACGATGTTCCTCGCTGAATACGGCGTCGACAAGCTCATTTTCGGCAGCGATTTTCCCTTCGGCATTCCCTACCGCGAACTGGGCAAGGTCCGGGACCTGAACCTGCCTGCGGAGGACTTCGCAAAGGTTGTCAGCGGCAATATCACAAAGCTTATCAAGCCTCTCCCTCGCTTAAGGGCTTCGTAAAAACCCCTAATGCCGCGTCAGCCTCTTCCTCGCCGCCCTGATGTTATCTTTGGTTAAGAAACGGAATTATTTGCCTTCACTCGCAAGTCTGGCGTAATGAAGGTGCGCCCGGTCGATGAGGGCGATGAAGGTCTCGGGATTGCGCTTTGCCGTTTCATATTCCTCCGGCGAAACGAGTTCCTTATACTCGGAATAGAACTCATCGATCATATCATCCAATTCCGCCAGGGCGCCGACAGCGGCGGCGGTATCGCTCCCCGCCAGGGAACTGAGGGTAAAGCAGGCGCAGATACGGTTGAAAGCAAGGGATTCCATTTTGTCCATGGAACAACCTCTCGGTATAAGTTTTCAAATATAAAAAGCTTTCTGAAAGTGTTGAGCAAAGCGTTGACCAACGGCCCTTAAAAGCGAAAGGGGGTTAACCCATGCCTGAGCTAACCCCCCTGCGCATATTAATGGTGCCGAAGGCCGGACTTGAACCGGCACGAGCATAGCCCACTACCCCCTCAAGATAGCGTGTCTACCAAGTTCCACCACTTCGGCACTTATGGGCAAGATCGGTGTTCAACTCCCTACATGTTCAAGAGGCTTTTGTCAATATGAAAAGCGGCCTCAATTCGCAGAGGGGCTACTTTGCCGCAGGTTACGGAGCTGCGGGTACCGGCTCTGAGAAGCCGCCTGCGGCGCCTTCTGGACGGGAGCTGCCCCCGTTGTCGGCTGCCGGTCCCGGTCCTGCCGAAACCGCTCCCAAGGGCTGTGGTGCTCCCGGTACCTGTGGAAGAGCAGGTTGCGAAGTCGGTGCCGCGGGAAGCTGTCTTTCCGTAACGGGTCGGCCCGAGGACTTCATCAAGTTGCTCCCCTTTTGCCCGGCCATATAAGAAAGGAAAAGAGAAGTCACCATGAAGCAGACGGCTATGCCCGTGGTCACTTTACCGAGGAAGGTGCCCGGCCCGCTGCTTCCGAAGATGGTCTGGCTTGAGCCGCCGAAGACCGCACCCATATTTGCCCCCTTGCCGGCCTGTAACAGGACGACGAGAATAAGAGCAATGCAGACGGTAATATGTAAAAATATAAGCAGGGTATGCATGTTTTTCTAAACCTCTTTGTATTTGACGATCTCTGAAAAGGACCCGGCATCAAGGCTGGCCCCTCCCACGAGGGCGCCGTTTATATCCTTTTCCGACATCAGGTTTGCAATATTGCCGGAATTCACACTACCGCCATATAAGATCCGGAGTTCTCCGGCAAGCTCTTTCCCGTAAGCATCTTGCAAAGCATTACGGATAAAGGCGTGCACCTCCTGAGCCTGTTCCGGTGTGGCCGTTTTTCCCGTACCGATAGCCCATACGGGCTCATAGGCAATGGCGATGTTCCCTATATCACCGAGATCGATATTCTTCAACCCTTCTTTTATCTGTCCCGTGATGACGGTAAGGGTTGCCCCCCGTTCTCTTGCGGCAAGGGTTTCCCCGACGCAGAAGATGGGCTTTAGTCCCCGGGCGAGGGCCGCGGAGAGCTTACGGCTGATGAGGGCATCCGTCTCCCCGAAGAGGGCGCGCCGTTCCGAATGGCCGACAATAACATATTCACAGCCCGCATCGATGAGCATTCCCGCCGATACTTCTCCGGTGAACGCCCCCTGAGCCTGATCATGGACATTCTGGGCGGCAAGCTTGATAGCCGATCCCCTGAGCACGGCAGCCACGGTACAGAGGGCCGGAAAGGCCGGGGCGACGACTACCTCACGGTCGGGAGGGATGTCCAGCTCGGCGACCAGACCGCGGGCGAACAGTTCCGCCTCCCGAACGGTTTTGAACATCTTCCAGTTGCCGGCGAGCAAGGACTGCATCCTTTTTCCCCTACAGTTGTTTGCCGATATAAAGAGCCAGATCCCGCATCCGGCAGGCGTAACCGCTTTCATTGTCATACCATGCAAAGACCTTGACGAAGTTGCCGTCGATGACGTTGGTCAGGGGCGCATCAACGATGGAGGAATAGGGGCTGCTGGTAAAATCGACGGACACGAGTTCCTCTTCGCAATAGGCCAGGATGTTTTTCATCTTACCTGCCGCCGCCGCCTTCAGGGCGCCGTTTACCTCTGCAATCGTCACGTTTTTTTTAAGATCTACCGCCAGGTCGACAATGGACACGTTCGGCGTGGGCACGCGCAGGGAGACGCCGTCCATTTTCCCCTTCAGGTCCGGGATGACCTCGGTAACAACTTTGGCAGCCCCCGTGGAAGTGGGGACAATGGAGAGGCCCGCCGCTCTTCCCCGGCGGAGATCCTTGTGGGATCCGTCGAGAAGACGCTGGTCCATGGTATAGGCGTGCACGGTGGTCATGAAGCCCCGGACGACGGTGAATTCGTCGTGGAGGACCTTGACGACCGGGGCCAGGCAGTTGGTTGTGCACGAGGCATTGGAAATGATGTGATGCTTCTTGCCGTCGTAGGTGTGTTCATTGACACCCATGACAAAGGTCCCGTCAATGCCCTTGCCCGGAGCGGCGATGATGATTTTTTTTGCCCCCGCCGCCATATGCCCGGCGACATCCTCCTGCTTCCGGAATTTACCTGTTGATTCAAGGACGATATCGACGCCCATTGCGGCCCAGGGAAGCTCCGCCAGGGTGGATGTGACATGGGTGATGAGGATCTTCTTGCCGTCAATGATGAGCTGGCTTCCATCCGTGGTTATCGGCGCTGCGAATTTCCCGTGCACGGAGTCGTATTTAAGCAGGTGGGCGAGTATTTCCGGTTTTGCCCTGGAATTAATGGCGACGATATCGATATCGTCACGGCCGTGACAGGCCCTGACCAGGTAACGACCTACCCTTCCGAAACCATTGATTGCAACTTTAATGCCCATAGCAGTCCTCCGTATATTCAGCCATTAAGCAATGGCATAGTTTTCAAGCCGGCCGGAGCCTCTATAACTGCACAATGAGATTTAGTCAACACGAATTTCCCTTAACCACTTAGCGGCTCTTTGTCACGCCGTTCCGGTCACAGAGCCTATGGACAGGGCAGGAACTGCATAGCGGCGATACGGGACGGCATATCTTCTGGCCGAAGGCCACCAGCAGGGTATTATATATTTTCCAGAATCTTTTCGGGAGCTTTTCTCGGAGTGCGGCTTCCGTTTTTTCAGGGGTCTTCGTCGTTACGTACCCCAGACGGTTCGAGATCCGGTGCACATGAGTATCCACGCAGATGCCGTCCTTGTCGAATCCGAGGGAAATTACCAGGTTGGCTGTTTTTCTGCCGACACCCTTAAGCTTCAAGAGCTCTTCCATGGTGTCGGGCACCGATCCCGCGTATTTTTCGAGGAGGGTCCCGCTGATTTCCCTGATGGTCCGCGCTTTGTTGCGGTAAAAGCCGGCAGGGTAGATGGCCTTGCCGATATCCTCCTCGGACAACTTCAGCATATCCACGGGGCGGTGGGCCAGATTCAGCAGCCGCTCCGTGGCGACGGCGGTGACTTCATCCTTGGTGCGGAGGCTGATAAGCGTCGAGATGAGGAGGGCGTAAGGATCGTAATGTTCGGCGGCTAACTGGGAAACAATGGGGAGGCCGCGGTCCAATACGGTCGTCTGCAAAAGACGGACAACCGCCCCGATATCGCTATTTTTCAATGTCTTTCAGTCATATCCTTCTTCCGTAGCCAGGATGTCCAGATGAAGGGTCGTGATATCTTCGATGTCAAGGTTCGGCTCTTCCTTCGTTTCCCGGAAATCTACGATTTTGATATAGCGTTTACATTCATTGCAGACATCCACGCGATACCGTTCGTCATCCTCGACGGTAAAGTAGGCCAGGGTCTGCTGTTCCTCGTTGCCGCAGAAAGGGCATTTGATGCGCAGGTAGGGCCATTCGATGCCACATTGATTACAGAAGAGGAAGCGCTCTCCCTCTTCTTCTTTAATTTCGCCGATTTTGGGCTCTTTGCCGCAAATGGGGCAGTACCCCTCCGTCCATTTCGACTTAAGGACAATGTCTCCGTGGGTAGCCACAACCTTTTCAAACGCCGGCCGGAGGCATTCCTCAAGGAACAGATCAATCAAGTCGAAGGTTTCGTCCTCGTCCCCTCTTTCCTCTTCGTCCTCTTCTTCCCCTTGCTCGCCGTAAAAAGCGCTGAGCAGCATTTCCTTGAAATCCTCTTCCCCGGCCGTGATCTTACGGGCCAGCTCTTTGGTCTCGCCGGGGGCCCGCTTTTCGGCGATATGGAGAAGATCGAGAAAATAGGCCTGGGGCTGGGTCAGGTCATAGTCTCCCTGGGACAGGTCAACAAGGGGCAGTCCGCCTTCCATTTTTGAGCTGATGAGGCGTTCATCGACGGGAAAGATACCCTCCGGCATCTTCCGCCGGTATTCCTCACGGAGGATGAGTATCTCTTCCAGGATGGCGAGGAGTTCCTCATAATGAGGGTTCTGGGTCTTGTATGATTCGATGGTTTTAAGCGTATCTTTAAGCATTTTAGCCATGCGGTTTCTTCTCCTTCGGAAGCAATTATTTATTCGTGGCTGCTGTATATATAGTTTCATGATCAACTTCAAGCAATTCTTTCCGGATAAGTATTTTATTGACACCGGACGAAAAATGAGGAAAAAGGCCGCATGGATTTGTTGACTGCTGCCATGCTGGGAATTGTCGAAGGTATTTCGGAGTTTCTGCCCATTTCTTCTACAGGACACCTCATCCTGACCTCCCACCTGCTGGGGCTCAAGCATACGGATTTTCTCAAGAGTTTTGAAATCGCCATCCAGGTAGGGGCGATTTCCTCTGTCATTGTCCTCTATTGGCGAGCGCTACTGGTTGACTTGAATATTCTGAAGAAGGTGGTTGTTGCCTTCATTCCCACGGGAATCATGGGGCTTACCCTCTATAAGCTCATTAAGCAGTTTCTGCTGGGGTCCTCGACAATCGTCCTCTGGTCCCTTTTTCTGGGGGGGGGCTTTCTGGTTGTCTTTGAGATGTGGCACCGGGAAAAGGAAGAAGCCGTTGCCGATGTGAAAGATATTTCTTTCCGTCAGGCCCTGATCATCGGCTGCTATCAATCGTTAGCCATGATCCCCGGCGTGTCCCGTTCTGCGGCGACGATCGTGGGCGGCCTGCTCCTGGGCCTGAAAAGGAAGGTTATCGTCGAATTCTCTTTCCTGCTGGCCGTACCGACCATGCTCGCAGCTACGGCATACGATCTCTTGAAAAGAGGCTCCCAGTTTTCCTTGGATCAGGCCCAGTTTCTGGCGGTCGGATTTATCACCTCTTTTATTGTCGCCCTGGTAAGCATCAAATTTCTCCTGCGCTATATACAGACCCACACGTTCATCGCCTTCGGGATATACCGCATCGTGCTCGTTTTTGTCTGGGTGTTGGTTCTGTAAGCATCCGCATGCTTTAAACAAAGCAACTTCATCGCTTTCGCTTCTTCCCCACGATCCAGCCATAGATAACTCCATTGATCAAAATCACGGCGAGACCAAGAAAAATCTGCTGCGAACGGGTCAGCAAGGAAGGGTAAATAGTCGCTACGACATACCTTGCGATGAAACCGGAGGCATAGGGGGGCCCTCCGCCTTGAAGGCGGAGCCAGTTCTCCAGGGGAGTCAGCGGACAGATCCAGCCGGTAAACTCTCCGAGGGCGCCCCAGAGAGCCGCGGGGATATGGAGCCATGCCCAGTTCCGTTTGTACAGGACAAGGAGACCGCCGCAGATGACAAACAGGATGAAGAGAAAATGGATGACGACAACAAGATCGGCAAGGAACGCAAATGGCATGGCGATAAGACCCGGGAACAAGTTGGGGGCATCATGTCCGTTAATCCGCCTTTGGGGAGGGGGGCACGGCATGCCGTGCCCCTGCTTATCTTTTCGGATAGCCCACTGACTGGGCCAGGATGATGCGCTGCTCTGGCCTCAACTTCATCGTTTGGCCGAGGGTGCCCCGATCCATTGTTCCCAGGGAGACCGTCGCCAGACCTTCGGATGCGCAATACAGGTAAACATTCTGGCTGACAAATCCTGTGTCTACTGCGGAATAGAGGTCTTTCACGTTATTGACGGCGTTTTCCATCTTTCCGTAATCGGCGACATAGATAAGATTAACAGGTGCATCCTTGACATAGGACTGGGAACCGGTCAGGGCGTGGATGTCCTGGGCAAGAACGGGATTCAGGCGATGCTTCTGGGCGTCGTACAGATACAACCCCTTGTCGGTTGCTACGTATACGTCCACTTCCTGCCAGTTCTTGGCCGAAGGGGCCGTTCGCTTCCCCGAATCGGGACGGTTGATGCCGCAAGCGCTCCAGAGCAGGTTGGACAGGACCCGGATGGGCAACTTGCGATTGCTGAATTCCCGGGAGGACTTCCGGTCTTTCAGGACATGCATCAGGAGCCGGCCACTGTCCATTTGAGGTTTGACAAGCTGGATCGCCTTTAGTTCCTGTGCGGACAAGGCACCGGGTAGGGAGAAAAGGATCAGCACAATCGAGATGATAAAAAATATTCGCCTGGGCATGAGACCCTCCTTTTCCGATTTCTATACCTCAGGTGTCCCATTCTGGCAAACGTTATTTGTTGGCGCGGAGGAGCCGCCCTTTCTATCAGGTCGGCAGCCCCTTGCAAAAGATAACGTTTTTAGGGTATCCGTACAATATCATTGAAATCGCAGTCTTTAGGGGGGGAAATAGGATGTAGTGATTTCAGTTCTCCGGTTGGAGGAGCTTGAAGTTTGTGGGCGGCTCCTGGCGGCGGACGGCCCGGGTGTCGAGGAGTTCGAAGAGAATTACTTCCATAACCCGCCAGACCTTTACGCCGGTGCGGATGCAGCCGGTGATGGTCTCTTCCCCGCGGCCGCAGGCCAAGTGCATGTGGAGGATGGGAGCGCCTGCTTCGTCGGGGAACAGGGTTCCCGTCCCCGCTGCTTCGTGGGCGTTGCCGAGGACACGGGTCATGGGGACGACGGGGAGCATGCGATCCTCCCGGGGGCCGACAACGAGGGTGCTGCCGTCATCGGCGCCGCCGAGGGTGACTAGGGCCGCCGCCCGGATTTGGTGCTCCCGGGCAAATGTCTCGATGATTTCATGAACTATTTCGCCATCCTCCAGACGGATGACAAAAACCCTTCCCATTTTTGCTTCTTCGTATTTCATCCTTCTGCCGCTTACCCTTTGATTTTTAGGTACTTTGAATTACCCATCCCCACCTGACCACCCCCTTGAAGGGGGAGGGGTGTAAGGCATGTGCCCTCCGATTCACTCCCCATACATGCTGTCGATGACGTGGTGGTATTTCTCGTTGATCACCTCCCGCTTGAGCTTCATCGTCGGGGTCATCTCGCCGTCTTCCTGGGTAAACTGTTTGGCCATGAGCTTGAACTTTTTGACTTTTTCAAATCCTGCCAGTTCCTTTTGATTATGTTCGATCCGTTCATGATAAAATTGTATTATTTCCGGGTGTTGGATGAGGTCTGCCCGGGAAGTCCAGGAGATGTTATTGCTTCTTGCATAATCCTCCAGGGCGTCGAAAGCGGGAACGATGAGGGCCGCTACGTATTTGCGCTGATCACCGATGATGGAGATCTGCTCGATGAAATGATCCTTGCCGATCGTCGTTTCGATAAGCTGGGGGGCGATATACTTGCCTCCCGAGGTTTTCATGAGGTCCTTGATCCGGTCCGTAATGGTCAGGTAGCCGTCTGCGAGGACGCCTACGTCCCCCGTCTTGAACCAGTGGTCTGCAAAGACCTCCGCCGTCGCCTCGGGTTTCTTCTAGTAGCCCTTCATGACCGTTCCGGGTTTGTAGAAGTACTCCTCATGGCAGGTTACCGTGGCCGTCGTTTCCGTCAGGCCGTAACCGTATTTGATCTGGATGCCCACGGAATGGAAAAATTACTCGATATGTTTGGAAAGGGGCGCCCCGGCGCAGGGGAAGAACCGGATCCTTCCTCCCACGACGCCGCGCAATTTCCCGAGGACGAGTTTCACGGCGATCTTGTGCTTGAGTTTCAGATCCCAGGGGATGGATTTCTTCTCCTTCTCTCGCATATAAACCTGTTCGCCGAGCTCTACGGCCCAGTTGAACAGATTTTTTTTCGACGGGGGGGCTTTTTCCAGCTTTTCGAAAACGGCGGCATAGATCTTTTCGTAGAACCGGGGAACGGCGCACATGATCGTCGGTTTGACCTCCTGGAGGTATGCGACGATCTTGCCCGTGTCGTCGCAGTAGTTCACGACCATGCCCGTACCGAGGGCAAAGTAGGTACAGGTCCTTTCAAAGACGTGACTTAGGGGGAGGAAGCACATGGAGATGTCCTCGTCGCTGACGGCGAGGCGTTTGTTGTGGGCCTGAAAGGAGAAATAAAAGTTCGAATGATTGAGCACGACCCCTTTGGGCTCCCCTGTGGTCCCGGAGGTGTAAATCAGGGTGGCCAGCTCGTTCATGTCGGCCTTCTTGAGCCTTTCTTCCCGTTCCTCATCCCGGGTGGACTTGCGGCCCACCTCCAGGAAATCCTTGAAATACATGGCCTCATCGCTCCCGGCGAGGGGAACGCTGCCGTCGAAGACGATGATTTTTTTAAGATATTTTGATGTGCCGATAATGGACGCCGCCTTTTGATACTGATCTTTGGATCCGACGAAGAGGACGGCGATTTCCGCTTCATCAACGATGTACTCCGCCTGTTTTGCCGTGTTGGTGGCGTAAATGGGGACGGAGACGCCGCGGACGCTGAGGATGCCCAAATCGGCAATAGTCCATTCGGGACAGTTCTGGGAGAAAACCCCCACCATGTCTCCCCCGTTGACTCCCATTTCCAGGAGGGCTTTGGCGACGGCATTGACCCGCTCTCCCGTCTCTTTCCAGGATATTTCCTGCCACTGACCATTTTCCCGGTAGCGGAGGGCTGTCCGCTCCCCATATTTATTTGCCTGTTTCTGAACCATCAAGGCTAAATGCTTTTCGGGCATATCACTTTCTCCTTCCTTTTCTTCCGGAGCATGTTTGCTGATACCAGTATAAACGTCTAACGCCGAGAAGTCAAAAGCAATTTGATTGATAATACTGAATATTGTTTGACGGCCCGCAGTTTTTCCCCTATACTCCCTCCTATTTCACGGGAACTTGGAGAAGATGTTAGCTGAATTCGACACTACAAGGATCGCCATTATTGGTCCGGGACGCTTGGGAACGTCCTTTGCCTACAAGTTCGGCCGGGACAATAAACGGGTAACGATCTATTATCATGACGCCGATGTCTGCCGTCATATCAACCGGGAACACTTGAATCCTAAACACCTGACCGATGATCTCGCCAGGCGCCTGGGAGGAATGGAAAATGTTCCCCGTTTGGCGCCGAAGGTCCATGCCACCAACGATCTTGAGCGCGTCGTCGACGACAACGACATTATTGTCCTGTGTCTGACCATGGATAAGCTTCCGGAGTTTCTAAACTATCTGAAACCGCTCATGGAAAGAAAATCCGGTGACACCTGCCTCATCTCTCCCATCAAGGGTTTGACCTCCGATGAGATGACCAAGGAGCTCATCACCCCGTCACAATTGATCCACAGCAACCTGAGCAGCCTCCATCATAAATATGAGATCGTCTGTATCGGCGGACCTTTTTTCGACGTCGATATCGCCTTGGGGAATCCCGTCTGTGTAACCGTGGCGGGTAAAAGCGCGACGGCGAATCTCATCCGGGAGGAATTGATCCGCTTCAACCGCCGGGAGTTGACATCATATTACAATTTCGACATTATCGGTGTGGAGGCCTGCGGTTCCCTGAAAAATGTCGTGGCCAACATCAAGGGGGTTACCGATTCCCTGGACCTTGGCGATTCCATCCCCGGCACCATCTTTGCCCGTGCCGGTGTGGAGATCCGCTCGTTGTCCATGCTCCTGGGAGGCAGCTTTCAGGCCTTTCACAGTCAAGCCGGGGTAGGGGATATGTATGTTACCGTTTCGTCCATGGCCAGCAAGAATTATCGCTATGGTAAATATTTCCATGAGCTTTACAGCGGCAACCCCATAGAAACCAACCGGAAGGTCCTGTCCAAGATCGACGGGACGCCGGAAGGACCCAATACGATCCGCAATGTCCATCGCTATCTGGAAAAGAAAAACATGTACAGTCCCCTGTTTCATTGCGCCTACAGGATCTTCAACGAAGGGGGCACCCGGGGGGATATCAAGGAAATGATCATCCAGGCCTGCCAGTTCGACAAGCGGGTCAAGGAATATATCGGCCCTGTTTCCCGTTTCCTTTATCGGATCGTCCCCAATCTGTGGTATCGGCGTCATAAGGGGCTGATATCGAACTGGGACGTCTGACGGCTTCGTAAAAAGTCCGGATGCGGCGTTGCGCTGCATCCTTCGTCACTGCGGTGTACGCCAAGTATGCCTCATTCCTCGGGATTGGCGTGCCTTGCCTGCGGATCTTTTTACGAAGCCGTCAGAGTTTAAAACCCAATTTTTAACTTGACATTTTTCAAAGATCAGTTATAGGTCGAGGACACTATTTGTAGGATTTCAAAACAATATGACGATGGTTAAGAAAACGAACATTGATCTTTGCTGGTGGTGGCAGGCTGATATAGTCTGCCCACAATAACCGTTTAAACAGGTCGTGGGCAGGGAAGACCCTTCCCATGACGCATCGGAAAAAAAAGCCATGGGAACACCCCATGGCTTTTTTTTAGACGATCACTTTATTTAAAGGAGAGACAAGTATGGAAACCATTAAGGTATTGCTGGAAGATCAAGAAATCCCCAGGCAGTGGTACAACATCCAGGCAGACATGCCGACGCCCATGCGGCCGCCTCTTCACCCGGCCACGGGAAAGCCTGTTGGCCCGGAGGATCTGGCGCCGATCTTTCCCATGAACCTCATCGAACAGGAAGCCAGTACGCAGCGCTGGATTGACATCCCCGAAGAAGTTCTGGACAAATACCTGATCTGGCGGCCCACGCCCCTGTGCCGGGCCAGGAACTTTGAGAAACTCCTCGATGCGCCGGTCAAGATCTATTACAAAATGGAGGGCAACAGCCCGGCCGGGTCGCACAAACCCAACACGGCCATTCCCCAGGCCTACTACAACAAGATTGCCGGGGTTAAACATCTCTCCACGGAAACGGGAGCGGGGCAATGGGGAAGCGCCCTATCCATGGCCTGTCAGATGTTCGGTCTCGGATGCCGCGTTTTTATGGTCAAGGTAAGTTATGAACAGAAGCCGTACCGGCGGATGATGATGAATGTGTGGGGTGCCGAGTGCATCCCCAGCCCCAGCAACCTCACGGAGGCGGGCCGTAATGTTCTTGCCGAGCATCCCGATTCCCCGGGAAGCCTCGGCATCGCCATCAGCGAAGCCATTGAAGACGCCGTATCCCACCCCCACGCCAAATACTCTCTGGGAAGCGTTCTCAATCACGTCATGCTCCATCAAACCATTATCGGTCTCGAAGCCCAGAAGCAAATGGCAAAGATCGGCGTCTGTCCCGATGTCGTCATGGGCTGCGCCGGTGGGGGAAGCAATTTTGCGGGGATCTCCCTGCCCTATGTCCGGGACAGAATCCATGGGAAAAGCGAAGTGAAGATCGTCGGAGCGGAACCGACGTCGTGCCCCACTCTCACTCGCGGCCCCTTTGCCTATGATTTCGGCGATCTCGCCAAAATGACGCCCCTCCTGCCCATGTACACCCTGGGTCATGACTATGTGCCTGCTCCGATCCACGCCGGGGGGCTCCGTTATCACGGGATGGCCCCCATTGTCAGCCATCTGGTGAAGGAGAATCTCGTCGAGGCCAGGGCCTATCATCAGCTCGACACTTTTGAAGCCGGCGTCATGTGGGCCCGCAGCGAGGGCTTCATTCCCGCTCCGGAGACGGACCATGTCATTGCCGCCGTTGTGGACGAGGCCCGGCGGGCCAAGGAAGAAGGCAAGGAAAAGGTCATCCTCTTCAACTGGAGCGGCCACGGTATGGTGGATCTGGCCTCTTATGATGCCTACCTGACCGGCAAGCTGCTGCCTTATGAAATGCCCGACGAGGAAATCGCCAGGGCACTGCGGGCGATTAGCGGTTTCCCGAAGCCGTAGCGCCTGCGGTCCGGTCCGTGAGGCCGGCGCTTTGAATGGATAAGTCAAGGGGGACAGGTCAAGGATCTGTCCCCCTTTATCTTGGTTTTTTTGAAGGCCCATAAACTTAGTTAAGGACAGCGGGCAAATTTTATTGTAATAATTTCTTTAAGGAATAATTAAAAGGTCTGCCATGAAAGAAAAGAACATCCATGACGCCAGGGAAATACGCTGCCCCAAATTGGGACATGAACTGACTTTTGCCTACTGCCGCCGGTAAGGGGGGGGCTGCCCTGCGGACGGATCATGCGGTGCTGGGAGAATTTCTTTCCCGTGGAGAACTTCCTGAGAGAGACCATGGACGCCGATAACTGGAATGTTTTCTGCCGGCAGTCGCTCCCGGATAAGCTGACGACCCTCCTCGATCTCATCGAGAAGGCCAAGGCCCGCCAGCAAGCCGACCGCACATAAAATGACGAAGATGAAAAAGGATAAAACCTGGCAGGATAATGATTTTCACCCCCTGGCGGAACGCATGCGGCCCCGGTGTCTGGCCGACTATGTCGGGCAACAGCATCTGCTGGGGAAAGACAACCTCCTGCACCGGGCTATCGAGGAAGATCGCCTTTTTTCCATGATCTTCTGGGGACCGCCGGGATCGGGGAAGACGACCCTCGCCCGGGTTATCGCCCAGGAGACTCAATCGCATTTCACAAGTTTTTCCGCAGTCTTGTCAGGGGTAAAAGAGATCCGGGCCGTTGTCGACGAGGCCCTCGCCCAGCGGCAGGAGCATCAGCAGAAAACCATCTTGTTTGTCGACGAGATTCACCGCTTCAACAAGGCGCAGCAGGACGCCTTTCTTCCCCATGTCGAAAGCGGCCTGATCACCCTGATCGGCGCTACCACGGAAAATCCTTCCTTCGAGGTAATCGCCCCCCTCCTCTCCCGCTCCCGGGTCATGATCCTCAAGCCGTTTTCGGAAGAGGAATTGGGGGCGATGATTGCCCGGGCCATGACGGACGAAGAAAGGGGCCTTGGCGGTTTGCACCTCCAGATTGAACCTCAGGCGGTGGAAGTTATCCGCTGGTCCGCCGACGGCGACGCCCGGACGGCGCTGAACAGTCTGGAGGCGGCCTCCTCGCTCGTCATGGATATGGAGGCAGGGCAGCGGCTCATCACGCGGGAAATTGTCGAAAAGGCCCTCCAGAAAAAGGCCCTCCAGTACGATAAAGGTGGGGAAGAACATTATAATCTGATTTCAGCCTTTCACAAGAGCCTCCGGGGGAGCGATCCCGATGCCGCCCTATACTGGCTGGCACGCATGCTTGCCGCCGGGGAGGACCCCCGCTACATCGCCCGCCGGATGGTCCGGTTTGCTTCGGAGGACGTGGGTAACGCCGATCCCCGGGCCTTAGCGATGGCTATGGACGCCATGCAGGCCTTCAATTTCATTGGTATTCCCGAGGGGGAACTTGCCCTGGCCCAGGCGGCTGTTTACCTGGCGACGGCTCCCAAGAGCAACGCCCTGTATGCCGCCTATGGCAAGGTGAAAGAGACGATACGCCAGACCGGTACCCTGCCCGTACCCCTTCATATCCGCAACGCCCCGACGAAACTGATGAAGGAGATTGGCTACGGCAAGGATTACAAATACGCCCATGATTTCCGGGATGCCTTTGCCGGGCAGGACTATCTGCCTGAGACCCTGATCAAAAGAAAGGCCAGTTTTTACCGGCCGACGGACAGGGGATATGAAAAAACAATCGGGGACCGGATGGATTTCTGGCGGCAGTTGCGGGAAAAGAACAAAAAGCAGGAGGAAACATGAAATCTTCCCGCGCAGGAGAATAAACGGGGCAGGGTCCGTCTAAAAACAGGCAAAAAACTTTCCTCCGGCAATTAGTTTAAAATATCATTATGTTACAATTATTTAAAATCAATGGATACGGTTTGTACATTGAATATGCCACCGCTATTTCTGGGCCAATGTCTCCCGTACCTTGGTGGCCAGTTCTTTTTTGATACGGATTGATCCAGTTCCACAGTTATCCGCTTGAAGCTGAAGTTCTCTTCGAGCACTTCTTGATTTGTCCTGGATGGGGCTGTCATCAGGCACTCCCTGGGGTATTAAGCAGCGATGGCCAAGAAGAGAGCCTGGCAGTATCTATAAGGTGCTTATGACAGGTCACGACGGAAATTCAACCCATGGCCCCGGATTGACATTGTTTTCCCATGTCCAATAGTTGAACTGCCCCTGGGGGATTCTGAACACGACAACAGTGGGGCTGTCCGGTTTTCCCGTCCCGATCGTTTTCAGCCAGGAAAATCTCTCGTAGAGACGGGTACGTATTGCCATGTCTGCAACGAACTCGATACGGCCCGAGATTCTTAAGATAGAGTCCATATCCGGCGGTGTACCAAGCTGGTGGAACGCTATTTCAACGTTGGGGTTCTTTTCAAGCTGTGACACCAGGGGTTTGACCCGGGATGTGTAGAAATATATCCCGGTTTCATCAGTAAGCCAGACAGTCATTGGACGGACATGCGGTTTGCCTTCGCTCGCCGTAGCAAGAAAGCCGTCGGGGTTTCTTTGCATATAGTCGATACATTCTTGAAATGTCATCTTGTCTCTTTGCTCCGGTGCTACCTTTTGCGCCTGCGTTTATCAAGCTGCGGAAAAATTACCTGATTGTCCGAAAAATGCTCACCGAATTTCTTCATAATCATTCGCCTTTTTTTCTATAAAAATATCTTACATAGGAAGAATAGGCAAGTTCGCAGCTGTATGTCAATATAAAGCTCACAGCGGCAGGGAAGCTCAAGGAATCAGGATAATCTGAATATCCATGACGTTCGTCCCAGTGGGACCGGTCATCAACAGGCATCCTACCGCCTTGAAGAAGGAATAAGAATCGTTGCGGTTCAGATAGTCCTCTGGGTCCATCCCTCGCGCCGCCGCCTTTGCTAGGGTTTCACCATCCACAATGGCCCCCGCCGCGTCGGTCGGTCCATCGGTGCCGTCCGTCCCGGCAGAAAAAAGCGTGATTCCCGATGTTTCCTTGAGTTCAAGAGCAAAGGCCAGGGCCAGTTCCATGTTTCTCCCCCCTAGGCCGCTGCCCTTGACGGTAGTCTCACCGCCGGCGATAAGACAGATGCGGCCGCTGTCCATTTCACGGCGCTGGCGTTGCCATTGGATCGCCTTCCGTGCCAGTGAGACCCCGACGTCTCGCGCTTCGCCTTTCAGTTGCGAGGACAGAACTACAACGGGATACCCGAGAGCGGCTGCCTTGGCCTTGGCCATTTCCATCGCCTTCCGGTTATTGCCGATAATCCTGTTTTCAACTTTCCGGAAAATGGGATTTCCTTCTTTGGGGGTGTCCGGCAGCTCTCCTCTGTTGCCACGAACCAGGATATCCAAGGCCTTTTCGTGTATTTTATCTGCAAGCTCATATCGACGGATGACCCTGAGGGCGTCGGCAAATGTCGTCGGGTCGGGCGATGTGGGGCCGGAAGCGATCACCTCAGGGGGATCGCCGATTACGTCGGACAGAATCAGCGACAAGACCCGTGCCGGATAGGCTATCTCCGCCAGCCTTCCCCCCTTGATCCGGGAAATGTGCTTGCGTACGGTATTCAGTTCCTGAATGTCTGTGCCGGCCTTCAGTAGTAACTGCGTCACCTGTTGCTTCTCGTCGAGGGTGATGTTCTCATGGGGAGCGACCAGCAGGGCCGAACCGCCACCGGAGATGAGACAGACCACTAAGGTCTGCCCGTCTGCCGCCTGAAGGGCTTCGATTACCTGATCGGTGGCATTGACGCCCGCTTCATCCGGAACGGGGTGGGCGGCTTCGTAGCAGTGTATTTTCTCCGGTAATCCCGCCGTCCGGAGATGACCGTATTTCGTGAGCACGATTCCCCTGTACAGAATGGTGTTGGTCGCATCTGCCACCGCGCGGGCCATGGGAGAGGCTGCCTTGCCGAAACTGATGAGCAGTAGCTTACGGTAATTTCCGTCCCGCAAAGTGGAGAAGATCTGATCCGTTTGCCCTTCCACCAAGGCATAGGGATCGGCACCCTGTAATACGGAGTCGAATATTTTCTTCACTATTTCGTGATGATTAGCCAGGCGCATCTCATAGCTTAATGGGACATGAATTTCCTCTTCCCGGTTGAGGGTATAAAAAGTGCCTTTTCGTGTCAATGTAATAGTGAACGCCAGCTGGGTGGCGGTGTGTCGATGATCGTTTAAGGGTCGCGATCATCACGCATTGCGGAAGCAAGGTTGAGATTGTCTGCGAAAGACCCGGCCCCGTTGCGAAAAAGTGATGACGAGAGATAGAAGCAAGTATATAATATAATAAACATTGTAACGTCAAACTACCGCGTGAAAGGGGAATGTGGACCATGGGAATCATCAATTTGAAGATTACCCGTAAACCTGTCCGCTTGAATATCCTAAATACTAATTTCGACACCTATGGGATCCCCCGTTTTTCCTGGCTACCGGAGATTGAAACCATCCTCGTTGAGGATAACGGCGTACCCTCCCTAGGGAGGCGGAGAGCCGCCCATTACCTGTGTGGGTGCGGTGATTGCCAGGTCTGTTTTTGATGCTACGGGGGGCGGCTCTTCCAGATGCCGATGACACCGGTCCGGGTTAAAGAGGCCCTGACAAAGGTCGAGTCAGAGAAATAGGAGCAGGTCCTCGCAAAATATCTGTTTGTTCCGGCCGAAATGTAGTAGCTTTAAAAAGGCTTGTAGAAACGAAAGATTATGGGAGGGGGAATTAAATATAACTAAAACCGCCAAGTTCTTCATTATCGGTCTCCTCATTGCGGCAACGATGAGCATCTGCCAGGGGTGCGCTCCTACCAACTCCGTGCTCCTGGAATGTCGCCATGATTCAGTGGCCTGTGCCTTAGCCATGTCCGAGCGTTACGGCGTGGAATCCGTGGGAATTGCCGTAGGACCGGTAGCGGGAGATACCCATTCTCAGGCATATGTGCTTGAGAATGGGCACATTGCCTGGATAGAGAGGGACCGTACATCATGCTACATCGGGAAGCAGGACAATTTTAATCCGGAACAATACATGACTGTGGCAAAATTTATTGAAACGTTCTGGTGGAAATAACCTTCCCCGATTCTCGAGTGCATACAATGGCAGGATGATTGGTCAGACTCATAGGGGGCAGCGAAAGTGTGTGAAGTAGCCAAAAGAACTATCGGATGGAAACGTTCACGGGCCAGCCTGATCAGCTGCACAAGATTTTCCTGAAATTCGGAACGGTATACACACGGTAAGGCACCGTCTATACTGAATTGGATGAGCAGCATGTCGGGCCGATAGCAATCAATGTCCTGGGGAAATAATGGCTTACTTTAAGAAAATCGACCACCCGGCCTTCAACGATCCGGGAAGTAGGTCCAATGCTCCCGAGGCCTCGGAAACAGGGGAAAAACCGCAGTCCCGGCAATTGATCCGGCCGCGGCTCTTGACCTAGCAGCCCCGGGTGATAGTGCCGTCGGGATCGACATTAATGAGAATATCCTCGTGGCAGCGCCAGTCATTTCTGATCATGGCGCGCAGCCGCCCGGCGGAGTTGAGGATCGGCAGACCCTGTTTCTTCATCTCTATAACCTCTTCCAGAACCGCCCTCCGGTCACTTTCAGACAGGGATAACGGCGCTTCTCCCTGCCCATAGGGATAGAAGATCTGGACGGTCATGCCGCCGAATGCCTGTATATCTTTCAGTTTTTCCAGGAGCGGCCGGATATCGTGAAGATTCATGCGGTTAACCGTATAGTGAACGAAAAGGCGGCCATGCCTGGAGGCGCGGAGGTTCGACCAAACCTTGTCGAAAGATCGCGAGCGTAGCCGGTCCTGGGATTCTCTCAGTCCGTCTAGGCTGACCCAGAGAATGTCTGCGGGCACATCGAGGGGAAAGGTGCCGTTTGTCGTCACGGCGACCCGGGGAAAGTGCCTTTTGGAGTAGGCGATCAAATCGTACAGATTGTATCTGCCATCCTGCCACAGGAGCGGTTCCCCGCCTTCAAAGACGACAATCAGGGTGCACAGGCTCTTTAAGGCGCCGAGTGAGGTTTTATGGCCGCGGACCAGCTCATATGAGCCCTTGCTTCGCCGGCGCGACGATGAAAGGGACAGGCGATACATGCGAGGTTGCAACGGTAGGTCAGCTTGAAACTTGCCAACAGAGGATTTTTTTGTCTGAAGATTTTCCGCCGAATAAAAAAAGCGGGAAAGGGAGCGAGTCCGTAGATATGTATCATGAAGAGGTTTCCTCTGTAAAAGAACGCTCCGAACCATCGAGACCAAGGCGAATTTTTCTCGGCCTATCACCAATGATACCGAGCGGATACGAGCCGAAGCGGCCGTAGTGGCACAAGGGCGCCAAATCATTTCTTCCGAAGCACGGGTCTTAGCGCCCGATGGTCGCGTTCTCCCCCCTGGTCTCTCGGCGATCATGGTGCTTGGCGGTGGAAAGTGAATATTTTTGGTCAAAGGGGATTCCCTGCCTGAGTCCCCCGCCTATTTATACATGGTCTGGTTCACCGTACCGGAACTGAAGACATCGCGGTTCACCAGGACGTTGATCAGGGAAGCCTTTCCCGAACTCCGGGCCCGTTCGAGGGACGGACGTATCTGGGCAGGCTCGGTGACATATTCACCGTGGCCGCCCATGGCCGCGACGATTCGGTCGTAACGCAGGGGAGTGAGGACATTGGCGACAGCTCCCCTTTCCCTACCGTACTTTTGCACCTGACCATAGCGTACCTGATTCCAGGCGGAATTGTTTCCGACAATGCCGATTACGGGCATCCCGAAGCGGATAAGGGTATCATAGTCAAAACCCGTAAGACCGAAGGCGCCGTCGCCGAAAAGAATGACAACTTCCCGGTCGGGACAGGCCGCTCCCGCTGCGATGGCAAAGGGCGTACCGACGCCGAGTGTTCCCAGCGGCCCGGGATCAAGCCAGCTTCCCGGTCGGCGGGGAAGGATGATGCTCGCCGCCATCGTGACAACGTCCCCGCCATCGGCGATGAAGATTGCGTCTTCTGCCATAAATTCCTGAATTTCCCGGGCCAGGCGCAACGGGTGAATGGGCGTGGCTTCAGAATAAAGGAAGGGACGATCCTTTTCGGCCAGCTCGGCCTCCTTTTCCCGTAATAACTTCAGCCAGTTTTCGTGTCGAGAGGGAGACAGGGCCGCCGCCATCTGTCCGAGAATCGCTCCCCCGTGGCCGGCAATCCCGACATCAACGTCACGGTTATGACCGATCTCGCTGCTGTCCAAATCGATCTGGATCACTTTGGCCTCAAGGGACAAGCGCTGACCGTACCCGAGGCGGAAATCGAAGGGTGTGCCGATCACCATGACCGCATCGGCCACGGAAAGGGCATAGCGCCGGGAACGGCTCATGAATAGTGGGAAGCCGGCGGGGAGACAGCCTCTGGCCGCTCCGTTCAGATAGACGGGGATTTGGGCCCCCTCGACGCATTGGACAAGTTCCGACATGGCACGGCAACTCCATATTTGGGAACCCGCCAGGATGACGGGACGTGCCGCCTTGTTCAACAGCTCCGCCGCTTTTTGGATCGCTTCGGGGTCTCCGAAAAGGCGCGCTTCGGAACGATAATTCACCGGGAAAGATACCTCCTCTGCCGCCACCGGCGCATCCAGAATGTCTGCCGGTATCTCCACAAAGACCGGCCCCGGTCTGCCGCTGTGGGCTTCCCGGAATGCGCTGCCCAATAACTCCGGAATGCGCTCCGTATCGTAAATCGTAAATGACTGTTTGGTCAACGGCTTCATGATGGATACATGATCCAGTTCCTGCAGAGCTCCCATGCGGAATTGTTTTCGCGGCGCCTGTCCCCCGATGACGACGATGGGAACCTGATTGCGAAAGGCGTTCGCCACGCCCGTAACCGCATCGGTGACCCCGGGTCCTGCCGTTACGGCGGCGACACCGGTAACCCCCGTCAACCTTGTCCATGCCTCCGCGGCATGCACCGCCGTCTGTTCGTGCCTCACATCGATGATGCGGATACCTTCATCGACGCAGCCGTTGTAGATATCCATAATATGCCCCCCGGCAAGGGTAAATAGGGCTCTCACCCCCTCCCGTTTCAATGCCTTTGCCACCAGCTGTCCCCCCGTCAGTATCACCATTATGTCCTCCTTATGGGCTTTAAAAATGTTCTCTTTCTATCCAATATCACGTTCACAGTATAACGGAAAAGAGGCAATGTGGCAACCAATAGCCATTAAATCCCTATGGTCACAAAAAATACCTTTCTGACGGACTTGAGACTGTGTTATATATGACGTCGCCTGGAGGTGTGAATCGTGGCTATAAATGCTGAACCTCAGGTATTTTTGTTTTTAAGCGAAATCCTGGGACAACCAATGATAGGGCCGGAAGGCCGGTCACTGGGAAAGATTACGGATCTCGTAGCTACCCTGGCCGATCCTTATCCCATTGTTACCTACGCCCTGCTCTCCCCCGCGGAGGGGCAGAAGACGGGGGTTCTTTATCGTTTCCCCGGCATCGAGGAAGGGCAGTGCCCCTTCAAGGCCCGTAGCGTCTGTGCCGATGATTTCCGGGCGCCATCCTTGGGGGATAATGAACTGCTGCTTAAGGATGCCCTGCTGGACAAGCAGATTGTGGATACCCACGGCGCCAAAGTACTCAGAGTCAACGACCTGCAGTTTCTTACGGCCCGCCAGAACCTCCACCTGGTTCATGTGGACGTGGGATTCCGCGGTCTCATGCGCCGTTCCGGATTGGAGAAGGCGGTTGATCTTTTTCTTCACGGTTTTTTCGATTACGACCTGCCCAACCATTTCATATCGTGGAGGTTTGTCCAACCCATTTCTTCGCCCGATCTGCTGCGCCTGAAGGTAGCCCAGGACCGTCTCGCCCGGATTCATCCGGCTGATTTGGCGGATATCATTGAAGATCTTGATATTCGCCAGCGAAGCGCCGTTTTCAAGTCCCTCGATGTGGAAACAGCGGCGGAGACCCTTGAGGAGACGGATCCCAAGATCCAGGTCAGCCTGATCGAAGATATGAACGCTGCCGAAGCATCTGACATTATAGAAGAAATGTCGCTGAGTGAAGCGGCGGACCTTTTGGGGGATCTGCCGAAAGAGAAGGCGGAAGGGATCTTGAAGGAGATGGAGCAGGATATGGCGGAAGACGTCAAGGAACTCCTTAACCACCCCGAAGAAGAGGCGGGGGGAATGATGACTTCCGCCTTTCTCCATTTCCTGCCTTCGGCGACGGTTGACAAGGTTATCGCGACGATCCGGCACGAAGCCGAGGATATGGACTTTATCTATTATGTCTACGTTGTCGACGAGGATGAGCGCCTCCTCGGAATGATCAGCCTGCGGGAACTCCTGGTGGCACCGGGGGAGGGCCTGTTGTCGGACCTCATGGATGATCGGGTGGTTTCCGTCCATCTTGATGAGGATAAAGACGAGATCGCCGATCTTTTTGCCAAATATGGCCTGATGGCGATTCCCGTCGTAGATTATGGGGACAGAATCAAGGGGGTGATCCTCTTCAAGAATCTCCTCGAAATCGTGGCCCCCCAACTGGGTAAGAAATAATCATGGACGAAGGCGAAGGTCATCAATGCCGGAGAATAAGGATAATTCCTCAAAAAACATCTTTCAGCGCCTTTGTCAGCGGGGATTCTGGCGGTCCATGGGACTGGTTTTCGCCCTCATCGGTCCGGGAATTATTACCTCCAATGTGGACAATGACGCCGGCGGCATTACCACCTACTCGCTGGCGGGTTCTCAGTTTAGCCTTTCTCTCCTCTGGATACTCATCCCGATCACCATTGCCCTGATCATTATTCAGGAGATGTGCGCCCGGATGGGCGTCATTTCCGGGAAAGGCTTATCCGACCTCATTCGGGAACGCTTCGGGGCAAAGATTACGGTCTATCTCATGATCGTCCTTTTCTTAGCCAACCTAGGCAACACTGTTTCCGAGTTTGCCGGCATCGCCGCCAGCCTGGAGATATTCGGTGTCAGCAAATATCTCTCTGTTCCTTGCGGGGCCTTTTTCGTCTGGTGGCTGGTTGTTAAAGGCAACTACAAGTCCGTTGAGAAGGTCTTCCTGGTGGCCTGTCTTTTCTATATCTCCTATGTCATTTCCGGATTCATGGGGAAACCGGACTGGGGTCAGATCGGCAAGGCGCTGATTACGCCGACAATTCGCCCTGATCCCGCCTTTCTGACGATGGCCGTAGGTATAATCGGAACCACCATTGCCCCGTGGATGCAGTTTTATCTTCAGTCCTCCGTAGTGGATAAGGGGCTTAAAGCTGAAAACTATGCATATACGAGGATTGATATCATTGTCGGTTCTTTTATGGTCAACATCGTGGCTTTCTTTATTATCATGCTTTGCGCCGTGACGCTGTTTCAGAACGGCATCAAGATTGAAACAGCCAAAGACGCGGCTCAGGCCCTGGCCCCCCTTGCCGGCGCATACTGTACCTGGCTTTTCGCCTTCGGCCTGTTGAACGCGTCCCTCTTTGCCGCTTCGATCTTGCCTTTATCGACGGCATATACGATCTGCGAGGCCTTTGGTTGGGAATCGAGCGTGAATCACAAGTTCACTGAAGCCCCCCAGTTTTATTGGCTGTATTCTCTGATGATTTTTCTCGGCGCGGCGATTATTCTTTTTCCGAACATGCCCCTGGTGGCCATCATGTTTTATTCCCAGGTCATCAACGGGATACTGTTGCCCTTTATCCTGATTTTCATGCTCTTGCTTATTAATGATCGCCGGATCATGGGCGATTATGTGAACAGCAAAATCATGAATTGGGTCACCTGGCTCACGGTGGGAATTTTGATTCTGCTGTCGGGGGCCATGGTCTTCAGTGCCAT
>DYRD01000107.1 GCA_020718905.1 Syntrophus aciditrophicus
CGGATACACCCGGTGGCCGTGACAGAAGGCGCAGGTTTTACCTTCGTCTTTCTTCACGAATTTGTGCTTCTGAATGAGACCGATGCTGATCCCCCCACCGCCGGGGCCTTGACATGGCAATCCCCGCAGGAGGCGTGACAGCTTCGGCAGGACTGTTCAAACACCTTGGCATCGAAGGCCTTCAGCTCTGCCTTGGAAAACCTCGGCATCACGCCGTTTCTCTGCCCCGCCGTGGTGTAATGAAGCGATTTTGAATAGCTATCGGCAACCTGCTTGTGGCACCTGCCACATGTCCGCAGGGAGTCGGAAGGGCGCTTGATCATCCCTTTGTGAGCAGCCTCCTTGCCCTGACCCTTCTCATCACCTTTGTGGCACAACCGGCAACCCATGCAGAAATGAGGATCTCCCCTTGAGGAGGGGGCACTGGATACAACTGTTCGCATTGGCCGGCACATGGGTCGAGATGAGAAAAAGGAAGATAAAACCGCTATAATTTTCATCGTTCCGCGGAATCAGTCGCTTGTAATTTTTAGCAAAAGGCCCCTGATAAGTCAACCGGCATGAACGACCGTCAATACACTGCGGGGAATATGATCCGGACATATGTAAAAAAAGGCGGGAAGAAGTAAAGGGCTTTTCGTGATCGCGAGGGGTCATTATGAAGGCACGGTTCTTGAGTTATTAAATTAATTTTCTCATTGCATAATTATTCTTTTTTCTATATTAAATTGACTGCTTATAAGAATTTGACAAGAAGGTGGAAATGATCGTTTTTTAAGTCGGTCCAAAGGATCTCCTTGGTTAATACAGAGGTGATATCAAGTATTTTAAATTCATAATTGAGGGAGCTTACCATGGGAGCATTGATGCGATGGAGTCTGAAGAATGCCAAGCTCGTAATTTTCATCAACGTCATTATTACTCTAATTGCCAGCTACTACGCCATACAGATTCGCGTGGATTCATCAACCGAGGGCATGATGATCAGCGGGGACCCGGCCAAGGATTACCACCGGGACACGGTAAGAAAATTCGGCAGCGATAACATCACCGTCGTCTTCGTCCGGGACAAGAATCTTTTCACCCCTGAAAAACTAAAAGACGTAGAAAAGGTGTACTACGAACTGAAAGACTTGAAGTTTGAGCCGAAGGACCCTGAGGAATATGTTAAGGCCAAGGATCCCGAGGAATATTTGAAACTCAAGTATCCGGCGGTATATGCAGAGCTTGCCAAGAAACCGGACGAATACGCAAAACTTGCAAAAAACCCCGAGGAATATGGAAAACTTGTCGACGATATCGGGGCATATCTAAAGCCCAGGTTCCCCGATAAATATAAAGAACTTATTAAGGCCAAAACAAACGTTACCAAAGAGGAGTATAATAATCTTCTTAAAGAGGCTGTGGACAGGATAGGCAAGCCGGGGGTTGGCCGCTGCGAGAGTCTCTTTTCCGTAACCAACTTCAAGGGCGTGGCCGGGGGACTGGAGACAAATCCCCTGATGGACCGGGCCCCGGATACGGGGGAAGATGCCAAGCGCATCCAAGCCGATGCCATGAGGAGCCCCCTCTTCATGGACAGCCTCGTTTCCAAGGACGGCCAGATGACAGCCATCAACCTCTATGTGGATGTCGACCCTTCCGATCCCGAATTTCATACCCATTTTTCCAAGAAAGTGGCTGAAGTGACGGCCAAGTACCAATCCAAGTTCGACCGGGTCTTCCAGTTCGGCAATTCGTACGGCCGCCGCAGTATCGGCGAGAACATCATCCTCGACCAGGCAAGGATTGTCCCCCTGTCCTGTCTGGTCCTGATCTGCACCATCATTATCGCCCTGCGCAATTTCGGCGCCGGCATCATGCCCATGATTACGGCGGGATCGAGCGTCATCTGTACCTTTGGCTTCATGGTCGTCGCGGGCATCCCCCTGAATGTCATGACCGTCATTGTCCCCTCCATCCTCCTCGTCATCGGGTCGGCAGAAGACCTGCACATGATGCACGAGTACCTGGAGAGCATTGAAGAGACCAACTGCGACCGGGACGGTTCCGTCAAGCTCATGGCGAGCAAACTGGGGCTGGCCGTCTTTATGACGTCCGTGACTACGGTTATCGGCTTTGCCTCCATCATGTACAATGACATCTCCATGCTCGTCCAGTTCGGTCTGGTTGCCACGGTGGCCCTCACCGCCAACTGCTTGGCCACTTTTACCTTCGGTCCGGCCCTCCTCCATTTCTTCGGCCCGACCAAGGTCCGCAGGCATGAGGCGAAGGTGCATTTTGTCGACGCTTTATTCAAAAACATCGCCAACGGTACCCTGGCTCTGGTCAACAATCCCAAAAGGAAGGTCGTTATCATCGTTGTCCTTTCCCTGCTCACTGTGGCCATGATGGGCGCCACCTTCCTCGTCAAGGTCAATAACGACTTCATGGGCTACTTCAAGGCAGATTCCGAGATCAGAAAGCGTAGCGACACCCTCCATAAAGAACTGGCCGGGGCACAGACCTTCTTTATCCGGATCAACAGCGGCATGCCCGACACCTTCAAGCAGTCCGAGTACCTGTCCCAGGTGGCGTCCCTGCAGCAGTTCATGGCCCAGAAGGGCTGGTTCGACAAGACCGAGTTCATGGCCCAGAAGGGCTGGTTCGACAAGACCGAGTCCCTGGCCGACCGGGTGGCTCTCATTAACCGAGAGATGAACAAGGGCGACAAGAATTTTTTTTCCATCCCGGCGGATTCCAATCTCGTTTCCCAGTATATGCTCTTCTTCCAGCGGGACGAAATCTCCCGCTTCGTATCGCCGGACTTCAGTGAGGTCAGCACCATGGTCCGGCACAATGTCAGCTCCAGCTACGAAATCACCGCGATCCTGGAAGAATTGCAGAAGTACATGAAAAAGAACATGAACCCGAATTTCAAGTTCGAATTCACGGGGGAATACATCCTCATCAACAAGGCCGCCGAGAGCCTCGTATGGAACTCTGTAACCTCTCTGGCATTGACCCTGTTTATCGTTTTCATGTGTATGTATTTCCTCTTCTGGTCCTTCAAGGCCGGGATGATCTCCCTCGTCCCGAATATCTTTCCCATTGTCGCCATCTTTGGCATCATGGGTCTTCTGGACGTGCCCCTGAACGTCGGCACGGCCATGGTGGCCGATATTGCCATCGGCATCGCCGTCGACGGGACACGATCAACTTCATGAACCGTTACAAAATGGCCATGCAGGAGCTTCAGAACAGTCACGCGGCCGTAGCGGTGGCCGTTCATGACGAAGTCCGGCCCGTGGTCTGCAGCTCCTTCGCCCTGGCCGGCGGCTTTGCCATCTGCGCCGTTTCCCAGTTTATCCCCGTTATCCAGTTCGGCCTCCTGTCCGCGGCGGTCATGCTCATCGCCGTTGTCAGCGAACTCCTCATCACCCCCATCCTCCTTCAGTCCACCCAGCTTATCACCCTGTGGGATATGATCGGCATGAAGCTCCAGGACGCCGTGGTCAAGAGTGCGCCCTTTTTTGACGGTCTCCGCCCCTGGTCGCGCCGGAAGGTTTGTCTCCTGGGCCGGATGAACGAGAAGGAAGCCGGGGAGTTCGCCGTTGTTCAGGGCGAGATGGGCAAAAGCATGTATCTGCTCCTGGAAGGAAAGGCCGATGTCATTGGACACGACGAAACTTCTAAGAAGGATATTGTCTTTGCGACCCTCAACCCCGGGGGTATCTTCGGTGAGATCGCCCTGGTCTCGCCCGGACCGCGCTCCGCGAATGTCAAGGCCACCGAAGCCATCAAGTACCTCGAAATCGACTGGGAAGGCCTCAAGAGAATCCAGAAGATTTATCCCCACATCGGCGGCCAGTTGTTCCTGAACCTGTCCCGCATCCTGGGTGAACGCCTCATCCATACCAATTTGATGCTTTTCAAAAAGGCATAACTTTTAGCCTGAGCCGCCCCCTCTCGTCGCCGCGATGAGAGGGGGCTTCCACCATAAGACATTCTTTTCTCTTTCCCTTGACATCCAACTGCTGCTATAGAGGGATATTAAGACCCATCCCCCCCTAACCATCCCCTGGCAAGGGAGAGGAAAGATCGATCTTCGGCGGGGGAAAATAAATCATTTCTAAAATGTCACTATTGGGAGCTTATATGAAAAGAACCAACTTGATAGTTATTGCCGCACTTGTCGCCGTTCTCATAGTGCTGCCCGCCTTCTCTTCCCTCATCAACCTTTACGTCGACTGGCTCTTTTTTACGGAAACGGGCTATACGGGCGTCTTCTCAAAGACCATGACGACCAAGATCGCCGCAGGAGTATTTTTTGGTCTCCTTTTTCTCGGCTTTGCCCTCGCCAACCTCGTGATCGCCAAGCGGATAAGCTTCCCCAGTCAGGACTACTACAAGATCAGCGGCACACCCCTTACGATCAATCTCAACTCCCTGAGAACGGTCCAGCAGGCCGTCACCTTTTTCATCCTTTTCATCGTCACGATCATGATGGGAAAATGGGGGGCCTCTCTGTGGTCGGAGATATTGCTGTTCGGAAACGCCGTGACCGTCGGTTTCAACGATCCCGTATTCGGGAAGGATATCGGCTTTTATCTTTTCCGATACCCCCTCCTTGAATCCCTGAAGCAGTTTGCCGATTTTTCTTTGATCCTGACGGTTATTCTGGTGGGAATAACCTTTTTCTTGAGGGGCGGGGTGCAGATTACCCAGCTGCAGATCATGATCGATCCCCGGGTCAACAGGCATATCGGCATTCTCATCGGCCTGCTGATTATCAACATGGGCCTCGGCTTTTATCTGGAAGCGCTGCGCATGCTCTATGCCGACCATGGGGTGATCTTCGGGGCGAGCTATACCGATGTCCACGCCAAGCTGACCGGTTATCGGGCCCTGATGCTCCTGGCCCCCCTTGCCGGCGCCGGCATGATCGTCGCCATCTTCAAGAAGTCGAAAAAATGGGCCCTCATCCCCCTGGGGGCGGTCTTCGCGGTTTATTTCCTGGGCGTCGTCCTCTACCCGGCGGCCCTCCAAAAATTCAAGGTCGCCCCGAACGAACTGCTCCTGGAAACCCCCTTCATCAAGAACAACATCCGCCTTACCCGCCTGGGATATGACCTGGAACGGATAGAGGAAATACCCTTTGACGTCGCCTACAACCTCACCGGCAAGGACATCGACAGGAACGATGCGACGATCAAGAACATCCGCCTCTGGGATCACTCGCCCCTCCTTAGGACCTACAGCCAGTTGCAGCAGATCCGGACGTACTACCGGTTCCTGGACGTCGATAATGACCGTTATACCGTCGGCGGCAAATACCTCCAGGTCATGCTGTCGCCAAGAGAGCTTTCCTATGCCGATCTGCCGAGCAGGACCTGGATCAACGAGCGCCTGATTTTTACCCACGGCAACGGACTCACCCTCGGGCCGGTAAGCCGGATCAGCAAGGAAGGGCTGCCGGAATTTTTCATCAAGGATATACCTCCCGTAAGCAATACGGATCTGAAAGTGAAACGTCCGGAAATATATTATGGCGAAATATCCAATGATTACGTAATCGTTAAAACGAGGATCCCCGAATTCAGCTATCCTACCCCCGCCGGCAACATCTATACCTCCTATGCCGGGGAAGGGGGTACGGCAACGGGATCGCTCCTGCGGCGGCTCCTCTTTTCCATGAAGTTCCAGACGGAAAAAATCCTATTCTCTTCGGACATAACGAAGGACAGTAAAATACTTATCTACCGCAACGTCAGGGAAAGGCTCCAGAAGATCGCCCCTTTTCTCCTTTTCGATCAGGACCCCTATCTGGTTATCACCGACGACGGGCGCCTCGTGTGGATGGTCGACGCCTACACCGCGTCGTCCCGGATGCCCTATTCCAAACCTACCCTCCGCAACAAACCTCCCGTTCCCAATGTCAACTATGTCCGCAACGCCGTCAAGGCATCCGTAGACGCTTATAACGGCAAGGTCACGTTTTACGTCAGCGATCCGAGCGACAGCATCATTCAGGTTTACATGCGGATTTTCCCGGATATGTTCAAGGGCCTCGCCGCCATGCCTGTCGATCTGAAACGCCATATCCGCTATCCCCAGTGGCTGCTCCAGCTTCAGGCCTCCATCTATTCCGCCTATCATATGACGGATCCGAAGGTCTTCTACAACAAGGAGAATCTCTGGGAAATACCCGCTTTCGATGAAAAGCTCATGGCGCCCTACTATACGATCATGAAGCTCCCCAACGAAAAAAGAGAAGAGTATATTCTCCTTCTTCCCTACACACCGGCCAAAAGAGACAACTTGGCTGCCTGGCTGGCGGCCAGGTGTGACGCCCCCTACTACGGCAAGCTCGTCGTCTATACCTTCCCGAGGGACCGCCTCATCTTCGGCCCCAAGCAGGTGGACGCCCGGATAAATCAGGATTCCTACATCGCCCAGCAACTTACCCTCTGGAATCAACGGGGGTCCAAGGTGATCCGGGGAAGCCTCCTCGTCATCCCCGTCGAGCGGTCCCTCCTCTACGTACAGCCCCTTTACCTGGACGCCTCCGATACGGTCGGGCTGCCTGAACTCAGAAGGGTCATCGTCGCCTACGAAAACGAAGTGGTCGTGGAAGAAAACCTCGAACTCGCCCTGCAAAGGTTGTTCGGAACGAGCAAGGCGGTCGCCTCCCCAGCCGGAGCGACACCCCAGGACCAGACGGCGGCAGGCGCGTC
>DYRD01000281.1 GCA_020718905.1 Syntrophus aciditrophicus
CGCGTCTATTACCGCCCCACGGGACGTGGATTTGAAAAAGAGATCAAAGCAAGGATGGAGGAACTGGCGAAGAAGAAGGAATAAAGCATAGAGCGTAGAGCAAAGAGCAAGACATCACGGATATCAACAATCGTTACTGATTCAGGAATCGTGTACCCTGTGCTTTTCTCTTTTTCATCGTGCTTAGATGTCTTATGAGGGAAGCCTTCAAGTATTGGTATGATGTACCTATAGGAAAGAAATGTCAAGGCGAGATAACGAACGCTGGATATTTGAGATAGTGAAACCGGGATTTCAGGATCCTTGTGGGAATGGCCGTCAGAGGGCTTCAGAGGGAGGCACGGTGAGGCAAGGATTGTGTGCAAGGGGTTACATCAGGGGAGGGCAACGAAAGAGAAACATGCTCATAGGAGAGGAAGAGGGGAACATGGCGTCTGCTCGGAAAAGCGGAAAGGGAGAGAAAAGATCAGGCGAGAACCTGGAGACTGATCCGGGTCAGAGGGAATAAGAATGGCCAAAAGAGCTTATTCCAGGAGGGCGCCGTACTTGAGCAGTATATCCCTTTTGGAGATGGCTTGGGGGACGCCCGTGGGCATCAGTACGGTTCGGCCACACAGGATAATGACCTCATAGGTGTCAAAGATTGCATAGCGGTCTTCATCAAAAATGATCAGTTTGTTGCCGTTTTCCTGTTTGACCTTTTGGCGAAACTTGCGTATGCCGGTCTCGTTTCCGGCCTGCTCAAGTTTATCCTGCTGGTCCATCCAGGTTTGGAAGGCGGTGGTAAGGGCCATGGTGATAATGGTCAGGTATACATGGGCGCGGAAGGCGGAGGCGGTGTTGCGGGGGGCCCGCTGAATGAACCATGCCTGCTTGGCCTCCCGAAACACGGTGTTTTCGATCTCACTTCTGGCATCATAGCCGTCATAGACCTTCAGGGGCTTGTGCACCGGAGCGTTGGTCAAAATAACAAGGGTGTCGGTGTGGGGATTATTGACCTTGTAAGGGTCGTCTACGATGACCACGGCATTGATAGGGTTGGGGGTGAAGTCGGAACGATTTTCATGACTCCCACTGCCCTTCTCCCCATAAAAGCCGGCAGAGGTAAGGCCCTCGATGCCCACCACATGCCAACGATCCATCACGGTGGTCTTGTTTTTCCCGGCCCCAATGGTCCGTTTTCTCTCTCTGGTTTGCGCAATGCCCGTCTCCAGCAGCGAAAGAGCATCTTTGTAGACGTTCATATTGGTCTTGGCGGGGATGTAGAAAATGATCCCCATGGTATCTGCAAGCCACCACAGAAAGGGGCCGTCCATAAACCCCCGGTCAATGGCCAGAGATGCAATGGTGGCATGGGGGGCGAGATTGCTTACGGCTTGGCTGACCACTTCGCGGGCAAAGT
>DYRD01000108.1 GCA_020718905.1 Syntrophus aciditrophicus
TCATCTGTCTGACGCATCAACTCTATATCCCTCGCACTGATCGGCACAGGGCTATTTATGCACCTGTCCAGTTTTGCCATACCCGCTCTCACCTCCGGATGTGGAGGCCGCAGTTTCACGGCCACGACGTCGAAGCGCGCCTTTATCTCGTATAAACCGTGGCGGCTCAGATAAAACGCGGCGACTAGGGAGAGTTTTTTCTGCTTGGCAAACCCGATACTCTCCAGGGGGCTGCCGAAGTTGTCCGTCCGGCGGCTGTGGACTTCCACAAATACCAGGGTCTCGCGGTCCCGGGCCACGATGTCGATCTCCCCCAGGGGGCAGCGGAAGTTGCGTTCGATAATTTGATATCCCGCTCGGGTAAGATGTTCGGCGGCAATGGCTTCCCCCAACCTTCCCGTGCTTATTCTTTCCCTGGTCATTTCAGATTGAATTCGTAATTTTCCTGGCGGGGTTCGTCTTTTATGCGGAAGGAACGGCGATGAATCTTGCAGGGACCGTGATCTTTGATCGCCTGTCGGTGCTCCTGGGTTCCATATCCCTTGTTTTTAAGAAAATTGTAATAAGGGAACTGGCGATGATACATCTCCATGATACGATCCCGGCTTACCTTGGCAATAATCGAGGCAGCGGCAATTGATATGCTGAGCGAGTCTCCTCTGATAATCGTCATCTGGGGAATATCGATGGGAACGGCCTGCATGCCGTCAACAAGGAGATAATCGGGTGATATATCGACGAGGTCGCAGACGGCCTCCTTCATGGCGCTGAGGGTCGCCCGCAGGATATTGACGTCATCGATGATGGACGCCTCCATGACGCCGACCCCTATGGAAAGGGCATCTGCCCTGATGACCTTGAACAGCTCCTCCCGCTTCCGGGGAGAGAGCTGTTTTGAATCCGTAATGTCCGGATGGCGGTAATTTTCTGGAAGAACAACGGCCGCGGCAACAACGGGACCTGCCAGAGGCCCCCTTCCTGCCTCGTCAATACCCGCAATCAGGTTAAAGCCTATCTGGCGAGCCCGCTGTTCAAAAATGTTCATCAATAGTTACTAATGGTCAGGACTTCCCCTCGGTTTTAATCCTTGCCTTTTTCCCTTTCAGAGCCCGCAGGTAGTACAGCCGGGAGCGCCTCACCCTTCCCCTGGTGACCACTTCGATACGATCGATTACCGGCGAATGGAGAGGAAAGGTGCGTTCCACCCCGATCCCATAGGATATCTTCCGTACGGTAAAGGTGGCGCGACTGCTGCCCCGTCTCTTCCGGATGACGACACCTTCGAAGGCCTGAATCCGCTGTTTCTGACCTTCGATAATCCGTACATATACCCTGACGCTGTCTCCGGACTTAAAACCCGGAAGATCCGCCCTGATTTGCTCTCTTTCAATCATCTCAATGAAATTCATGGTTCCCACACCTCACGCGTTTATTGCTATTTTTTTATTGTCTCTTATGCCCCGAACAATCTGTCCAGGATTACCGCCGCGGCGGATCGCACGGATAGATGATTATAATCAGACCCGACGCCTCGCACCGGCTCCAGAGAATAATCCGCCTCAGCGACAATCTCTTCCGCCAGTCCCCAGCCGGTCCCGCAGACGATCAGGCAGGGATGGTCGTCCCTTTCCAGAATCGTCTTCATTTTCTCGAAGGAAATCAAATTCCCCGTCAAAGAAGCCCCCGTAACCACCACCCGAGGGCGCCGCCCCGCAAGCGCCTCAATATCCGCAACGACCATGGCGAAGGTCTCCTGGACACAGACCCGGTCGAAGGCCTCCTTTCGGGAGGCATTATAGGCCGCCCCGTACCCCTGCTGCCAATGGTCGAGAATGGTTTGTACCAGCACCCGTTGCGCCGCGATGGGTGTTACGATGTAATATCGGCGCATACCGTAGGTTCGCGCCGCTCTCGCCATATCATGGATATCCATGTTGGCGACGGCAGTGGTTACGATGTTCCCGTGCCTGTTAAATACAGGATAATGTAAAAGAGCGATATAATAATCAGGCCCCGGTATCACAAGTCTTCCGCCTGAATCTCCTTCAGGATCAACCGGTCCGAATCGGACAGATCGATCTTCTCAAGGAGTTCCGGCCGCCGCCGCCATGTCCTCGCCAATGATTGCCGCCGCCGCCAACAATCTATATCCCGATGGTTCCCGTTCAGGAGCACCCCGGGAACTTTCCATCCCCCGTAATCCTGAGGCCGGGTATATTGAGGATACTCAAGGAGCCACGAAGAAAAGGAATCTGTCCTTGCCGATTCACTGTTGCCGAGGACGCCGGGAATCAGCCTCGCAACGGCATCGACGATTACCATCGCCGCCAGTTCGCCGCCGGTGAGAACGAAATCGCCGATGGAGAGCTCCCGGTCCGCCAGCTGTTCTTTTACCCGCTCATCCACGCCTTCATAGTGTCCGCAAATAAGGACCAGCCGGGGACAGGCGGCAAGTTCTACCGCTATTTCCTGCCGGAAGGGATCTCCCTGGGGGCTCATCAGGATGACCGGCCCTTCCCAGGGTTGCAACTCCAGGGCGGCAAGAGCCCGGTCAATCGGCTCCACCTTCATGACCATCCCGCCACCCCCTCCGAAAGGGGCGTCGTCCGTTACCCGGTGCTTGCCCGGCGCATACATCCGGATATCATGGACATGAACGTCAATGAGGGCCCTCTCCCTTGCCTTTTTGAGGATGCTGCTCTCAAAGACCGAGATAAACATCTCCGGGAAAAGAGAGAGAATATCAAACCGCATTCCCCGGCCTCACAGCCCTTCAAGAAGTCTGACGGTCATGATATTGTTTACTTTGTCCACCTTCCGGACCACTTCCTCGCTGGCGGGCAACAGCCTTTCTTCCCCCCCGTTCTTACAGACATAAACGTCATTGCCTCGCACCGAAAAGATATCCCCGATTATACCGAGGGATATTCCTTCCTCCGTCACGACGTCCATGCCGATGAGTTCGTGCCAGTAATATTCGCCCTCCGGCAAGGCTGCCAGCTTATCTACCGGTGCAAATACCCGGCGACCAAGGAGTGACGCCGCCGCCTCGGGATTGCCGATCCCTTCCAGCTCCAGGAAAAAAAAATCGCTCCCCAATTGACATCCCGTCAACCGGTAGCGCTTCATTTCCTCTTCCTCCCTTTGCAGATAAACTGCCTCCAGACGGGGCAGCAGGCCACCGGGATCGGTCAGGTAAGAATTGACTTTCACGCCGCCACGGAGACCGTGGGTTTTGACAATCCTACCAATTTCAAAGAACTCATTCACTCTATTCGATAATTTCCAGAACGCTTCGTTTCCGGATCTTGGTGGCTGCCGCACTTAAAACCGTTCTCATGGCTTTCGCAGTCCTCCCCTGTTTGCCGATAACCTTGCCGAGGTCTTCTTTCGCTACCCTTAGTTCGATGACCGATGTCTGCTCGCCAATCACTTCTGAAACCTCAACCCGCTCGGGGTTATCTACGAGCGCTTGCGCCATGTACTTGATCAACTCTTTCATCGTTTCCACCTCCACCGGATTAGTCCGTTAACCTTTTCAAGATTTCGACTGAAACCGCCCACAACGAGGCTGCTAACCCTTTTTCTTCAATAGTTGGGACACGGTAAGGGTAGGCTTGGCGCCCTTGGACAACCAATACTTAATCCTATCGATTTTGAGACTCACACCGTCGAGGTCCTTCGCCGGGTCGTAGTGGCCCAGAACTTCCAGGAAACGGCCGTCCCGCGGGGACTCGGAATCTGCTGCTACAACCCTGTAAAATGGCTTTTTGTGCCCACCCATGCGGGTCAATCTTATTTTAACTGCCATCCTGTCTAACGATCACCTCCTGTTTCTTAACTTTTTTCCTCTTCGATAAATTGGAAGATTAGGTAGGCTAACACATATTTTTTATTTTGAAAAGGGAAAATTCCCTCGCCTCATGGCCTTCAGTCCGTCCTTAGAGGTCGTCTTCTTCATCAGCTTGCGCATCTCTCCATAGTTCTTCAGCAGGCGATTGACATCCTGTACCGTAGTCCCGCTTCCGAGGGCAATACGCTTGCGCCGCTGGCCGTCAATAAGGAGATAATTATGCCGCTCCTTGCTGGTCATGGAATCGATGATGGCGGTGACCCTTACCATTTCTTTGTCATCGGGACTGATATCCTTGAGGGCTTTGATTTTATTGAATCCCGGAATCATGGAAAGGATATCTTTAATAGAGCCCATTTTTTTTATCTGGGTGAGCTGACTGCGGAAATCCTCGAGGGTGAATTCGTTCTTGCGAATCTTCTTTTCAAGTTCCCTTGCCTGCTCCTCGTTTACGGTAGCCTGAGCTTTCTCTACAAGGGTCAGGATATCGCCCATGCCGAGAATCCGCGTCGCCATTCGCTCCGGGTGGAAGACTTCCAGGGCATCGACCTTCTCGCCGATTCCCACGAACTTGATCGGCTTGCCCATAACCGCCTTCAGGGATAAGGCGGCCCCGCCCCGGGCGTCGCCGTCCATCTTCGTCATGATGACCCCGTCGATACCCAGCCGCTCATTGAAGGTCGTGGCCACGTTGACCGCTTCCTGACCGGTCATGGCGTCAGCCACAAAGAGGATCTCCGCCGGATGGACAACATCCTTGATTCTGCGGAGCTCCTCCATCATTTCCACATCGATGTGCAGACGGCCTGCCGTATCGATGATAAGAACCTCATAGCCACGGCTTTTTGCCGCTTCGACGGCATGCAGGCAAATGGTTACGGGGTCCTGCTTCGCATCTGCCTCAAAGACGGCCATACCTGTCTCATCTGCCAGGATCTTCAACTGCTCCATGGCCGCCGGCCGGTAAACGTCGACGGACACGAGCATTGTCCTTTTCCCCTGCTTGGAAATATATTTTGCCAGCTTGACCGCCGTAGTCGTCTTGCCGCTTCCCTGGAGACCGACAAGCATGACCGGTGCGGGGAAACGGTTACCGAATTTGATCTGGCTGCTTGTCCCACCCATAAGTTCCACGAGGTGGTCATGGACAATCTTTACTACCTGCTGACCCGGGCTTAAGCTATCCGTCACATCCTGGCCAATGGCACGCCCTTTGACATCCTCGACAAAACCTTTCACAACCTTAAAACTTACGTCCGCCTCCAAGAGGGCCATGCGGATTTCCTTCAAGGCGCCCTGGATATTCTCCGCATCCAGACGCCCCTTCCCTTTGAGCTTCTTAAAAATACTGTCCAGTTTATCCGTTAGATTCTCAAACATCATTCGCCTTGTTTATCCTACGCCTGCGGACTATGCAATTCAATCCTTTGACTTTTTTATTAATGTTATCGGCCACTTTTTCGGCTTCTTGCCTGTTCTGATAATGATTCAACATTACCCGATACCATTTGCCCTTGCCAGAAATCTCCATTCCCGAGACTTCCGCTTTGTATCCCAGACCCTGCAATTTTTTTTGCAGTTGATTGGCCTTGGCCAGCTCGTCATAGGACACCACCTGGATAGAGAAATTTGCCCCTCCTGCCGCCGGACCGGCAACAGGAGGGGCGGACGCGGTTCCCGTCTTTGCTTTCGGAAGTGCTCCCGGAGGCGGCGCAACGGCAGACTTCGGAGCAGCATTCTTGACGCTCGGCGCTGCCGGCGGTGAATGGGTACCCTGGGCGGGCGGGATTGCCGGCGTAACCTGCGCCGGAGGCCGCGATGGCGCCGCAGTTACTGCGGGCGGCGCCGGTGCAACGATTACGGCGGGGACAGCGGTTTCGTCTCTGTTTTCCTGACCGATCATTCCGGGAGTGGTACTCCCCTTTCTCGTAAGGGTGTCGTAGAAGGTCAGATCCAGAGCCGCCTTGTCCGTTGCCTTGCCATCCCCATCACTTTTAGCCTTGGGGAATACATATGCGATTCCTTCCGCGATCATCCTGGGGATTCCCTTGACAATCTTCTCTGGATAAGTGTCGATGTCTTTACCTACGTTGACGCCCAGGACAAAGGCGCCAAACACCAATACCCCAATCCCGGTGATCAACAACGTCAACCCGAGCTTTCCCAGCTTAAATTCAAAGGAACGGATATTCTTTACGGCCATATGACTACATTTTATCCGGTGCGGAAACTCCAAGTAATTTCAAATCATTCTTCAGGACGATGAGGAGGATATTCATGAGGAAGATCCGCGCTTTCGTCAGGGAATCATCCTCGGATATCACTTTATACTTGTTGTAGTAACTATGGAACAGCGAAGCAAGATCATTCAGGAAAAAGGTGAGACGGTGGGGCTCCAGGGAATTTGCCGCTCCGGCAACGACTTCGGGAAAGCGGGTCAGGGCCTTAATGAGCGCCAATTCCTCCGGCAAGTTGAGGAGACTCAGATTCACTTCTCCGTAGGGGGGAACCAGAAAACCGCGCTCCGCGGCAAGCCTCAGGATACTCGCAATCCGGGCGTGGGCATACTGGACATAGTATACGGGATTTTCGTTGGATTGCTGTTTTGCGAGCTCAAGATCAAAATCCAGGGGGCTGTCGGTACGCCTCATGAGGAAATTATATCGGGCCGCATCTTTTCCCACCTCCTCAACGACTTCCCTGAGGGTGACAAATTCACCGGAGCGGGTGGACATACCCACGGGCTTTCCGCC
>DYRD01000109.1 GCA_020718905.1 Syntrophus aciditrophicus
GGGCGCCGACCGCCATGGCCTCTTCAGGAGTTATGTTTACGGTGAGGGATCCGATTTGACGGATAAATTCCGCTCTCACCGTGCAATCCGCCGTGATGGGGCCGGTAACGTAGCTGATGCCGTAACTATTCATAGAACCATTGCATCCGGTTACCGAGGCCTTGTATCCCGAATCAGGGCTGACGGAAAGATATGCTTTTAACCCGTAATTGACATTCTGGGTGACGGGGGTAATGGTCCCGTTTGCGCCTGCTTCTGCGTTTACCTTAAATACGACGGGCCTTGTCGGTCCTCCCAGACACATAACCTGAGCGTCGGCCTCCAGGATGTGATCACCGCGTTTTGCGTCGCAGAAGGCCACGGTAATCGTGGTTGCATTATCTGTATGGACGATCTGCGCCCCCGTTCCATCGGAGGACGGATCAAAGCCGTACCAGTGGGGGGTTGTGTTATCCGATGTCGGGCCGTAATTGTAGTAATGGTCAATTCCTGCCAGCAGGGGCAAATGGAGCGTCGCTGTCGTACAGGCGCCTGGGGCCAATCCGGTAATCGCAAAGGAAAAGAAGCCGTACGGGAAAATGAGTCCGGCAGGGGTATCATCAGGCGACGGATTGGCGGTGTTTTGAACGTTCACCAGGGCAAGGCCCGCAGGAACAGAAAGGGTGGCATAGCCGACACTTCCGGCAAGCGGAAATGAGGCCGCATTGGCCTGCTGATAGTCGGGGATCCCGTCATTGTTGCCGTCATAGAGTATATTGTCGCCTGATGGTCCCATCTCGCCCTCGTCATTGACGCCATCCGTATCGGTCTGGCTGTCAGATGCGCTGAAGTAGGCGGTAATATTCATATCCTCCGCCGGAGAAAAAGTCAGAGGAGAGGCGCTGCCGGTCTGGTCTCCGCTCCATCCTATGAACTTATATCCGTCCGTGCCGACCGGGGTCAGTGAGATGTCCTGATTGTTTTGAAACGGTTCCGTGCAGTCATCCGGACAAGTTATCCCGGGGCCGGAAACCGTTCCTCCTCCCACAGGGCTGATGACCACATGAACGGTATTCTTCGGGCTTTCATGGGTTTCGGTCAGCAGATTGCCCGCGCCGTCATAGGTATAGGCCGTGTGCTCTCCCGTGCCGGTTTCGGCTGAGAGAAGACGCCCGCTTACATCGTATTGATAAAAGACTGCACCGGCGAAACATTCCGAAGCAGAGAGAAAAAAAATCAGCATCCATGCTGTCGCTGCCATGAGGGTCATTCGGCATGGCTCCATTCTTAAAAACTTTTTAGCCGGACTTATCTCTTTACGGTTTTTCCAATTGGTTCGATTCATGGGTTTGGTTCCTGTCGTAAAATGCATTCAAAACGTCATGATCATGGAGTCTCATCAAACCGGTAAAAAAATCTCAAGGCTGCAAATTCCAATCGACATGTTTCAGGTCATAAGTGGTGGCGTTGAGCTTCCCAAGGGGAGACCTCGAACCTCCAGCAGGAGAGATTATTTCCCACGCGGTATTCGTAAGTGTGGTTAGCAGGGACGGCACTCCGACTGACCAGGATTTCTGAAGAGCCCAGCTTGTGGGGTTATAGACGACAACGCGTTTCTGAGTTATTTGACCAAGCCAGCCCCAGCCGGGCTGAATAGGGTCGATAACGGCAACGGTTTTGGGATTTTTAGGGTCTTTTACATCAATAAGGGTCGCCGCGAAATGCCCGTGCCCTACATTTCCCATTCCCTTGTACTCGCGGCTGATGCCCACCTCTCCAAATTTGAAACGCTCCAGCTTCAGTTCAGTGGTTATCTCCTTTATTTCGTTGTACGTTTCAGTGCAGACAGTTACCTTGGCGCCATCCTCCTTTCCGTTGTTTTCCTCGAGCGCCTTGACGTAGAGCAGCTGCTGTTCAGCGGCATAGTCGCGCAGCTTGGCACTGATGGCGTTGATTTCATTAACGGCGGCCGTGTCTTTATCAGCCTTGTATTTCTTTGCCAGTTCCCTTAATACGGAAATATCCACAGCGGGAACATTATAGGTTTTCCCATCGGATGCTTTCATTTTTTGCGTTGCGAGGCCGGTTGGATCAACATAGTTTATCGGATCTCCGGCTGCATAGGCGTACAAATTAGGTTCGCGCAGCACGCCCAGAGGATCTTCGTTGACAAAGCGCCTCTGCCCGGGGTCGTAATAGCGGGCGCGGATATAAAGCAGTCCGTTTTCATCGGTCAAAACCCCGAGCTGCCCCATGAAGCGAAAAGGGTTGACCAGGCTTCCCGTGCGGGAAAGCTCCTCCCCGTAAGGGCCGTAGGTTGCCGTTTCGACAACGACCTGATCAGCGTTGGTGACCGCCGCCACGTTTCCGCGCTCGTCGGCGTGGTAAACAAGGATGTCTCCGTTTTCGGCAAGGCTGTAGATGAGATAATTCCCTGCATAGATATAATAGTTTTCAACCACGCCGGAGGGGCTGTAGGTGCAGTAGAGCGTGATGCCGTCATTCAGGTAATGACGCGTGTTTCCGTCGAAAGTCTTGGAGACTCTGACTCCGCCGCCGGCATAACCGTACATGGTTGCCTGGGATCCTCTGGTCACGGCAAGAAGGTTGTTCAAAGCGTCATACGTGAAAGAGGTCGTGGCGGGACCCTCCTGTCTTCGTACGACGTTCCCTCTCGCATCGAAGGTGTTTGCCGCGACGATCCCGTCCTTGATCGTGGTAAGGAGGCGGTTGTTTTCATCGTAAACATGGCTGACGGCGCTGTCGCCGGCCGGTGTTGGCGCAGGAAAGGCCGCGCCGGAAATGGAGATGATACGGCCAGTTGCGTCACGGGTGTACTCGGAAGCAAAGATATCGCTGTCGTCGGACCTGAAATGACGAATCCCGTTTAGCTCCCCGGCGCTGTCATAGACGAATCGCGACGTTGTTCCGTTCGGCAGGGAGATGCCCGTCAACTGATCCACCGAATCGTAGGTAAAGGTAGTCACGTTTCCCAGCCAGTCGGTCAGGGATTGAAGTCGGCCCGATGTATCATAGGCATGCAGCAACTCGTGGCTGTTCGGATAGATGATCTTGCTGATGCGCCCTCCGGGTGTGTATGTAAAACCCATCGTCTTCCCGTTGGGATCGGCATAGGAAATTCTTCGGCCTTCCAGGTCATAGAGCATGGTTACGGAAGCCGCGGCAGAAGAATCGGAAAGAGCCTCCATCAATCCGTCCGACCGGTAACTCATTTGGATAGTTCGAGATTCAGGAAGAGACAGGGAGGTCAGCAGTCCATTTTTGTCGTAGGCATAGTTGATCTCTTCGTTGGTGCGCAGCGTCCTTTTCGAGATTCTCCCCCGGCTGTCGTAAGCCATGGTTTCACTTTCACCGGCAGGATTGACAATGGACTGCAGCGTGTTGATGTCATTATAGGAGAATTTCCATGCATGCTGCATGGGATCGATGATCTTCCGGACATTGCCGAGCGGATCATACTGGTACTGATACCGCCTGTCGTCCGGCAGCGTAATTTCAACCATCTGCCCTGCGGAGTCATAAGCAAAGTTAATGTCGTGGCTGAGTTGATTGCGTATCGAGGCAAGCCTGCCCGCCTTGTCGTAGGCATAGCTGGAAATTCCCCCCAGGGGGTCGGTAATCTGCTTCAGCCTGCCCGCCGGATCGTAGGCATAGGAGCGGACGGCATCCTGGGGATTGACAACGGAGAGGAGATTGCCGGCACTGTCATAGGAAAAACGGGTTGCGTACCCGTCCGGAGCTGTTGCGGATACCGGCCGGTCCAGCTCGTCCTGGGCGAAGTGCGTGGTTATCCCGTCAGAGTCTGAAATGGACGCGAGTTGCTGGTATCCGTTATGGGTCAGGGATATCTCGCCTCCGGAGGGGGTCGTCAGCATGATCAGACGGTTCGCGGCGTTACAGGAAAAAAGGGTTTCAGCGCCGGTCGGTTCAAAAACTTTCGAGATCACGTTGCCGTTTTTATCATAACTGTAACGGGTAACATATCCCATTGGATCGGTATGACTCAGCGGCAGGCCCCCCGCGTCATAGGTCATATTGTAGCTGTTTCCGTCGGGCAGGGTGATACCGGTGAGATTGCCGGCCGCATCATAAGAATACAGAGTTTTATTTCCTGCCGGATCCGTACTGGATTCCCGCAGTCCGGCGCTGTTCCAGACGAGAGTCCATGTTTTGGCCCGTGGATCGGTGATTGTCACAGGCAGTCCGCGGCTGTCATACGTTCTTTTCCAGGTACGCTTCAGCGGATCCACTATTTTCGTCATATTGCCCTTTTCATCATAGGCGAGGGTGGTCGTTCCGCCCTGCGGATCGACGATTTTTGTCGGAAGATTAAGGGTGTTGAATAGAGCGGTCGTCGTTGCGCCGGTTTCGTCCTGCATGGTGACTGGATTGCCGACTGCATCATATCCCTGAAATTTGCCCGTGCCGTTTTTGTTGATTCTTGCAGTTTTCAGACCATCCGCGCGATAGCCGGCTGTATTTTCGCCCCCTTTGCCATCGACGATTTTGACGGTGTTCATGGCCCTGTCGTAATAATGGTGGACGGTATCTCCCTGCGGGGAGGTAATAGCCGTAAGCATTCCATCGCTTTCTTCGGAATAGGCCATGGTGTAGATGCCGCCCAGGGCGTCAACCTGCTTCACGACACGGCCCGACGCGTCATAGGTGTTGGTTGTGACGGTATTGCCGTTGAAATCCGTCTGGGTCAGCATTTGATGAGCGTCGTCATAGGTGAATGTCAAGTCGTTTCCCCGCGGATTGGTAATCGCCGTTAAATTCCCGGAGCTGTCATAGTCGAAGGACACCGTATCGCCCGTTTTGATGGGTGTTGTTATGGAAATGATGCGGTCATCGGACCATGCAAATTCGATGTTTCTTCCAGCCGTATCAATGACCCGCGTCAGGCGGGAGGAGTACTCCAGATCAACATGGTTTCCGTTCGGATCGCTGATCTTTATCAGTTGACCGGATGAATTGAAGGAGTAAAATATCTGCTCAGGCAAGATGGCCTCATATTCGCCCGTTGACAGTTTTTTTAGCTTGACCCGCGTTTTCGAGCGGACAGGCTTGTACGTGCCAGTCTGGGTTCCGTCATCCTGGAAAAAATCCTCTTTGCCGTCGGCCCATTTGATGGCGATTTCCCCGTTCGCTTCGGCGAGTGCGATATCGAAGGCATGGCTCCAGCCGTAACCGATAGGGCCGTTGCGGTCTTTGTCAACGGAGTTGTAAGACACATCAAATCTTACAGGTAAAAGAAGGCCCGGAAAACCGAACAGCCTCTGAGAGAAGTACAAATTGCCTGTCCCAGGATGAACCGGTTCACCGGTATAGGAGGTATTGTCGTCATACCCTTTGTTGTTTCGTGGATCGTTCGGTTCAGGCTGGTGTTCGGTGAATGTCACAACGGTTTCCGCAGAGTCGTCCGGTACAGATGCGGTTATCGTTACAGTTCCGGCAATGCCCCCGGAATCTATTGATGCGACAGCAGTTCCGTCGCCGGCAGTGATTGCGGATACGGGATGGATCATTCCTCCGCCGGCAGAGATGGAAAAGTTAACCATCTGCCCGGGCATTGCGACCCCAGAATCCTTCTCAGAAACACGGGCGGTAACCTGGACGGTGCTTCCATCCGCCGGCAATTCATTCGGGCTGGCCTCCAGACTGATTGCCGTGGAGCCGCCGAATTTGAAGTAGTCCTGGGCGATATTGGGTTCGCCGTAACAACTCACCCCCCAACTGCCTGAAAGAACGGCCACGTCGGATATCGACCAGCCCGTATCAACCCTGTCGCAGATCGCCTTCAGCGTCACGGTGAAACTGTCCCCGACGCTGTAGTGGCCGGATGGCCAGAGATCGGCAGGGCAGTTGGTAAGATCGCTCCACTGCCCGCCTCTCCAAGTTGTACAAAGGCAGTGGTCATTGAGCCAGTGGGGAGGTGCGGGATCCGGGGTTAAAGCCGTCCATAGTACGGAACTGGTTCCCGGAATCACATTGTGAAAAGAATCTCCCCCGGGGCTGTAATCGATAAGCTCAAAACAGCTTGCGGCAGGGAAATTGACCCTGACGGAACTGGTTCCCAGTTTTCCCCAGTTGCTGTAGGAGCAAAAAGTGTCTGCCGGTGGGCCGCCGATGATATCCACCCTGAGTTTGACGATGTCGCCCCTGTTGATTGTTTTCTTGTCGATCCGCGCAGTGGCCCATCCTCCCCAGCAGTACGCATTGTGGCAAGCGGCATTTTGATCTGTCTTACATTCAGGAGGAGAGTCCAGTGCGGTAGTTGAGGAAACGAAAAAGAACGAAAAAATCAAGCTCAGAATGGCCGCTTTCAACAGGGCCGAACAATGTCTCATGGATTCTCTCCTTTTAAAAAACACTGCCGCAGGAGCATCGCGTTGGAGATGGGAGGACAATTCCTCGATTCCCGATCTCTGGAGGCCAAAACACGGTTGTGTATCGCCGCCTGATCAACTGTTGCGCCCCGGACGATGTTTCACCCAACCTGAGGCGGCCGGTTTTAGAGATTTATTTCGAGCCCTTCAAACGCAATATGAACAAAAGGTGTTTCA
>DYRD01000282.1 GCA_020718905.1 Syntrophus aciditrophicus
TCTCCCCTCTCCCGTCTCCCCTCTCCCGTCTCCCCTCTCCCGTCTCCCCTCTCCCCCCCTCCCCCTGTGCGAAAGCGAATAGTCCATTTCATTCACCTCGATGGCGATGGTGGCGGGCCGTACACCGTTGTGAAGCACATCACCTTCTACAGCCACCAATACGACCTGCACATTCTCCATGGAGGGAGCGGCCGAATCGCAAAGGCCTGCGACACTCTTGGGATTCCTCACACCCGGTTGGAAACTGAACGAATGGCGGATGCCATCGCGAGCGCCCCGGTCATCATCGGCCTCTTATCCGGACTTCGCCCGGATCTTATCGTCCTTCACGGACAATGGGCGGGCGCTTTGGGAGGCATTTGTGCCCGCCTTGCCGGAGTTCGGCATGTGCTCTATATTGCGCACTGGCCTGCCTTCTACACCGACTGGGATTTTTTGAGGGTGCTCCGAAACTGGGTCACGGAATGGGTCAGTTGCCTTTGCGCCACCTGCATCGTCGCGATCTGCCCGTCGAATCATCAGGCTTATCTCCAGATGTATCCCTGGTCGGCAAAAAAGTTTCGGGTGCTCTCCAATTCGATTGACCTCGCTGAACAAACGAGCAAAACAGAGATTCTTGCTCTGCGGGAAGAGCACGGGTGGGAGTCGGACAAGATTCACATTGTTTCAGTCGGTCGTTTATCGGATCAAAAAAAGGTGGATTGGTTGGTGCAGGCATGGGCACAATGCGCCGCAGTCCATGACCGGGCGCAGCTCTGGATTATTGGTGACGGCGAAGAACGGGCGGCGCTTGAGCAGCTCACCAAAAATCTTCAATTGGAGGGGACTTGTCGTTTTCTTGGCAACCAACCGCGAGGGGCGGTCTTTATCGCCGCTTCCGACATCGTCGTTTTTACGAGCGTATATGAGTCCTTCGGCAATGTCTCCCTCGAAGCCATGTTGGCCGGGAAGCCCATTATCGCCAACGACGTCGCAGGCATTGACAGCACCGTGCAGGATGGAGTGCAAGGGTTTTTGGTTCCGCCCGGCGACATCACAACGCTGGCAGCCCGAATCCAGGAGCTTGTTGAGAACCCGGACCTGCGACGGCAACTCGGAGAGAATGGAACCCGCCGGGTCACACAATTTCTAACCCCTGTGGTCCTGCCCAAATTCATGGAAGTCATCAGCGAGCAACTCGCGGCAGCGTATAAATGATGAGAAATATTGGAGAATGAAGAGAGGAGAGGAGAGAGGAGAGGGGAGAGGGGAAAGATTAATGATTATTGATGCTGCCTACTTTGCGCCCCAAATCCCACTCCCGAATCAGCAATCGCCTCGGCACTCCACCTTCCACCTTCCACCTTCCACCTTCCACCTTCCACCTTCCACCTTCCACC
>DYRD01000036.1 GCA_020718905.1 Syntrophus aciditrophicus
TACCCACGGGCTTTCCGCCGCGGAGGAGGCTGACTAACTGGACCAGGACGATCTTCAGGGCATCCGGACTGTAACCAAGGGCCTGGATCCCGGCGGACATACGCGGCAGATAACCATGATGATCGGCGCCCCAAATGTCGATCACCCGGGAGAAGCCCCGCTCGTACTTGTTTTTATGGTAGGCGATATCGGCGGCAAAATAGGTCGGGTCACCGTTTTGCCTGACGACCACCCGGTCCTTTTCATCCCCGAACGCCGTCGTCCGGAACCACAGGGTTCCCTCTTCCCGATAAATGTGTCCCTGTTCTGCGAGGTCCCGGAGGATCACGGCCACGCCGTCATCTTTGTAAAGCTCACGCTCACTGAAGTAGAGGTCGAAGACAACACCGAATTTTGACAGGTCTTCCTTGATGCCGTCAAGAATAATGGCGGCGGCATGGTCCGTGAAATAAGGAATGATCTCCTCTTCCAGCCGGTCCAGATAAGCCTTGCCCTCGCCGGCAATTATCTCTTTTGCGATCTCGGTTATATAATCGCCCTGGTAGCAAGACTCGGGAAAGACAATCTCCCGGCCCAGGAGTTCGTAGTAGCGGTAAAGGACGGACCGGCCGAGATTGAACATCTGGTTGCCGGCGTCGTTGATGTAGTATTCTCTGCTGACCTCATATCCTGTCGCCCGGAGGATATTGGCCAGCACATCCCCCACCACGGCGCCCCGGGCATGACCGATATGCAGCGGACCCGTGGGGTTCGCGCTGACAAACTCCACCTGAACCCGCTGTCCCTTGCCGATCTCCGAGTATCCATAGCGCTCTCCTTCCCGGTCCACCTTCTCCAGGGCTCCTTGCCAGACCTCGTCGCGGATGAAGAAATTGATAAACCCCGGTCCGGCGATTTCCACCTTCGCGATGATCTCATCGTTGCCATGGAGGTGATCGCAGATCATCTTCGCGATTTGACGGGGATTGGTCCGGAGGCGTGACGAGAGGATCATGGCGATGTTCGTCGCATAGTCGCCATGGGCGGGATCTCTCGTTGTTTCCAGTTCGACCGCCGGCACGGCGATATCGCCCATTTGCCCCCTCGCCGATATGCTACCGAGCGCTGTCTCAATAATGCTGATGATACGATTCTTCATTTATATATCATTAGGCCTATCGCAAAAAAAGTTGGCGGGAAGCCAACTTTTCCCTGCCCGGATCAACGGGAATCCGGGTGATAAATACCGTGCCGTCCTCTCTTATCATTATCATTTTACGGAGCGACACCATATATTTACCCTAGGGTGAAGTCAAGTTCTTTAACGATCTCCGTGTCTTGTTGCCAAGCCGGGCCATTGCGCCGCTCGTGCCTATTGCCTGTTGCCGATTGCCTGCTCCCCGGGGCGGAAGTGACCACTCTCGACCCCTGAATCAACCTTGCAGATTTTTTAGGGGAAAAGGTTGATGATCGCCCGCCCCCAGAACAGGTAAATCACTGCCCCCAAGGATAAAAAAGGGCCAAACGGCACGGCATATTTCATCGTTTTGCCTTTATTTATCATCATGACGATCCCGACCACAGCCCCGGTGAAAGCCCCCGTCATCAAGATGAAGAGGAGGGATTTCCAGCCGAGAAAGGCCCCCAGCATCCCCATCAGGTTGACATCGCCGCCCCCCATGCCTTCAATCCCCGTCAGTTGCTCATAATAGACGGCAACCAGATAAAGGGTGCCGATCCCGACCATGATCCCCAAAAAGGCATCCAAAAAGGGGACCCCCATGACAAATACGGCGGTAAGGAGGAAAAAGGGAATCCCCGGCAGAATAATCTCATGGGGAATGATCTGGTGTTCAATATCGATGAAGGTGATCACAATCAGGGTCGCCACAAAGAGAAAGGCGGCAAGGCAGGCAAGGGTTATTCCGAATTGCCCATACGTAAACAAGGCCATAACGGCAGTCAGGGCCTCGACAAGGAAATAACGAGCGCCGATGGGCTCCCCGCAGCTTCGGCAACGTCCTCTCAACAAGATGTAACTGAAGAGGGGAATGTTATCATACCAGGCAATGGCATGGCGGCAGCGGGGGCAACGGGACGCCGGCGAGACAAGCGATTCTTCCCGGGGAAGGCGGTAAATACAGACATTAAGGAAGCTCCCCACTACGGCCCCAAGTATAAACACCACGATTACCCACCAAAACACCATCAACCCGATCTCCGTTAATAGATTACCGTTGCCGTCCCTATTACAGATTCATCATGAAGGTCAATCATAAAATAAAACCGTATGGGAGAACAATTCTTAACCGTCGTTCTTGTATAACGATCTTCACGCATCCTCTGACATGTCGTTCTCCTTCTTTTCTCTTCACAAATTAGCTGACGGGTGGTATTGAACCTGAACATCGCAGGTTGAAAAGGTAGGCTGAGTATTCCTGATTACAGTAAATATCTGGAAAAGATCAGATCAGGGCAAAAGGGTCTGAATCCTTTTATGGACTTCATTGGCGTTGAACCGATCGCAATAAAAGCAGGCTATGCCCGGTTTCGAATGCCCGTCCGTCCCGAATATTTGCAGGGAGCCGGCAAAATGCAGGGTGGCCTTATTGTCGCACTGGCGGATGAAGCCATTGCCCATGCCATGGTTACCACATTAACCGCCCATGAAGGATTGACCACGATTGAACTCAAAAGCAACTTTCTGGCAGCGGTAAATTCAGGAGAACTTATCGCTACGGCAAGGGTATTTAAAAAGGGCCGCAGTCTGGTAATCGGAGATTGTTTGATAACGGATGATAAAGAAAGGAATATCTGCCGTGTCTCAGCGACATTTCTCCTGTTGAAAGGTAAAGAAAAGAAGGGTACATAATCTTGCCTGATTATTAGCAAAATGAAAGCGAATGGCCTCCCTATCAATGAAAAATGATGAATATTACATGCGCAGGGCGCTGAAGCTGGCAAAAAGAGGGGAAGGCCGGGCAAGTCCCAATCCCATGGTCGGCGCCTTAATCGTCAAGGACGGGAGGATCATCGGCGAGGGCTATCATGCCTGCTGTGGAGAGAACCATGCGGAAATAAATGCCATAGAGGGAAGCAAAGAAACTATCGCCGGGGCTGACTTCTATGTCACTCTGGAGCCGTGCGCCCATCACGGCAAGACTCCTCCCTGCGTCGACGCCCTGATCAGGGAGAAACCGGCGCGGGTCATCATCGGCGCCATGGATCCGAATCCCCTCGTTGCCGGCCAGGGGATCGCCCTCCTGCAAAAAAACGGCATCAAAACGCGCTTGGGGGTTCTGGATGCGGCATGCCGGATCTTGAACGAAAAGTTCTTCAAGTTCATGACTACGGGTCTTCCTTTTATTACCTTGAAATACGCCCAGACTCTCGACGGTCGCATTGCCACGGCAACAGGTCATTCCCGCTGGATAAGCTCTCCCGGGTCGCTGCGCTACGGCCATCGGCTCCGGAGCGCTCATGACGCCATTCTCGTCGGCTCGGGAACGGTTTTACTTGACGATCCCGAACTCACCGTCCGCCTTGTCAAAGGGAGGAATCCTTTGCGGATCGTTCTCGACAGCAGGCTTCGCATCCCCCTGCACGCCAGGATCCTGCAGAATCAGGATCAGGCCAGAACCGTGATTGTCACTACGGCCAAGGCCGCCAAAGGCAAGGTGAAGATCCTTCAGGCCATGGGAATTGAGCTGTTATGCATCAACATGACGAAGAGCGGGGAACTCAACCTGTCCGAACTTTTTCCGGAGCTGGGGCAAAAGGGCGTCTCATCGGTCCTCATCGAGGGAGGCGCATCGATCATTACCTCGATTCTCAGGGAAAGGCTGGTCGACAAACTCCTCTTTATCATTGCTCCCAAAATTGTCGGTAAGGGCATGGAAGGAGTCGGCGACCTGGGCATTACCCTCATGGATCAGGCCATGACCCTGGCGCCGATTAAATTTAAAAAACTTGGCGCCGACTTCCTCGTAGAAGCCAAGATGGGAGTTCCCTCGCGATAATGGCCATTTCTTTGGATATGACGGACTTTTTGCGCAGCCGTTATAGTTGATTCAGGATGTTCAGGGCCGCCCTGATCCCGTCGAGGGCGGAGCTGATAATGCCTCCCGCATACCCCGCACCTTCCCCACAGGGGTAAATACCACGCACCCTGGCGCTCTGTCCGTCTTCGCCCCTGGTGATGCGGACCGGAGAGGATGTCCGCGTCTCTACTCCAATGAGATTGGCCTCCGCAGTGATGAATCCGGGCATGGCCTGCTGGAAATGCCGGATACCCGTGCGTAGGGAATCATAAACATAGTCGGGAAGAAGCGATTTTAGCGTAACGGCCGTAACTCCCGGCAGGAACGTCGTCGCCCCGGTCTCGGGGCTGTCGCGATCATCAAGAAAGTTGGTCAGTCCCTGGGCGGGGGCCCTGTAGTTCCCGCCGCCGGCGGTGAAGGCCCTTTCCTCCCAGGAGCGTCGGAAGGCAAGGCCGCTGAGACCCGGGGGTCCGTAATCGTCGTAGTCTTCAGGATGGACATTCACAACGATAGCGCTGTTGGCGTAAGACCCCTTGCGAGCCGAGAGGCTCATTCCGTTGGTCACGATACCTCCGTCCCGGGAACTGCTCTGTTTAATTCCGGCAGGCGCGCCGTCAGAGTATAATCCGCCGGGGGAAGAGCGGAGTTGCCCATCCAGCGGCCATACTGAATCCGGTTGATATGCTCTTGGGGGTGTTCGACACGTAAACCCATGGCAAAGGCTTTGCTGCCGAGCTCAACGCCCCGGTCCGCCAGCAATCGGTATGTCTCTTCGGAGCTCTGACCAATCGCCAGCACCAGTTGGTCAGACTTAATCTCCTCGACGCCGCTGACAACGATCCCTTCCAGATGATTATTATGGATAATAAGATCGGTCATCTTGGCATGGAAACGGACTTGGCAGCCCATGGAAAGAAGATGCTTGCGCAGGTTAATGAGCACCTTTCGCAAGCGGTCCGAACCGATATGAGGCTTCGCATCCGTTAATATTTCCGGCGCCGCCCCCATCTCCACGAGGATCTTTTTCACCCAAACCGTATAGGGATTACGGACGCGGCTGGTCAATTTGCCGTCGGAAAAGGTCCCGGCGCCGCCCTCACCGAAATAGACGTTGCTCTCCGGAAGTAAAATTCCCCGGGTCCAGAAGGATTGCACATCCCCATGCCTTTCCTCGACAGGCCCTCCCAGCTCCAGGAGGAGTACGGGGCAGTCGTGGAGAGCAAGGAAGAGCGCCGCAAAAAGCCCGGCGGGACCACAGCCGACGACAACGACCTGTTTACCGGCCGGAAAAGAAAAGGAAAAAGCAACGGGTTCCGGTTCTGCCGGGACATTGCTTATCTTTACTCCCGCCGGGAGATTTGCCGGGGGTGACCAATCTTCCTCCCTGGTAAAAGCTAAGTTATAGATAAAACGGGGAGGACGATTACGCCGGGCATCCAGTGATTTTCTGATTATCTGCAGATTATCGATATGATTTCCATCTATATGCAGGATCGCGGCAACTAAAGAGGACAATAACTGCACGTCCTCATCCAGAGCAAGAGGCACGCCGTCGATACGCCAGGTTTTCATTAATTTCTCCGTTGCAAAAAAGGATAGTTTGATATACGCAGTTCATTCGCAGATTCAAGCTTATGGAGCAAGGATTTTTTATGCCCTGGTATGCCGTCCACACGAGAAGCCGTCATGAAGACCGGGCCTTCCTCGGCCTTCAGCAGAAGTCGTTAAACGTATTTCTGCCCAAGATAGAGGTCTGGAGCCAGCGGAAGGACCGGCGTAAGAAGATCCTTATCCCCATGTTTTCCGGCTATATCTTCGTGGACCTGATGAATATCGATAATGATACCAAGCTGGAAATACTTAAGACTTTCGGAGTTGTCCGCATCCTGGGCAAACCCCACGGTCATGAACCGATTCCCCTGCCGGATTATCAAATCGAAGTCATCCAGCGGATCGTGAGTTCGAAGATTGAAGTCCAGCAGTTCCAGTATCCCAAGGTCGGTGAACGCGCCAAGATCGTCGATGGCCCCTTCCAGGGAGTCGAAGGGTTCGTGGTGAGCACCGATCTCGCAAGAGAGCTCTTTGTTATTTCCATTGATCTTCTTCAACGCTCCGTGGCCATCAAACTGGAGGGGTTTCAAATCGACAAGGTCTGAGGGCGATAATTTTAATCTTGACATTCTCGCCAATACGCGCGAGAAGTTACAGCATATTGTCCGGGAACATAATTACGATAATTTTTTGAGAGATCACCGTCGTTGAAGGGAACAATCAAGATCAACAGTGAATTGTGTAAGGAATGCCTTCTTTGTACGGTAGCATGCAAAAAAGAAAATCTCCAGCCTGCCGGTGAACTCAATTCCAAAGGGTTTCATCCCATTATCCTGAAAGCGGATGCCGACTGCAACGGGTGTGCCCTCTGCGCCACCATCTGCCCGGACATTGCCATCGAGGTTTACCGTGAATAGGATCCTGATGCAGGGCAACCGCGTGATCGGAGAAGCGGCCATCCGCGCCGGATGCCGTTTTTATGCCGAATACCCCATCACCCCTCAAAATGAGCTGACCGAGTACATGGCCGACAACATGCGTCGCGTCAAAGGGGGCACCTTTATTCAGGCGGAAAGTGAAATAGCCGCCGTCAATATGGTGCTGGGGGCTGCCGCCGCCGGGGCCAGAGCCATGACATCATCGTCCAGTCCCGGCATATCTCTTAAACAGGAAGGCATCTCGTCTCTGGCTGCAGACGAACTTCCCGCCGTTATCGTCAATATTATGAGAGGCGGACCGGGGCTCGGCAATATCCTCCCCTCCCAGGGAGATTATTTTCAAGCCACCCGCGGCGGCGGACATGGCGACTATCGCACCATCGTTCTCGCCCCCGCCTCGGTGCAGGAATTAGCCGATCTCACCATGGATGCCTTCGATCTGGCCGACCGCTACAGGAATCCCGTGCTCATCCTCGCCGACGGCATGATGGGGCAGATGTCGGAACCCGTCGAGTTCAGCGAACCCGTTCCACGAAAATATCCGGAATGCTATGTTCTAAACGGCAAGGGCAAGGGAAAAAGCAAATTCATCTGGGCGCTCATTCTGGACGCGATCCGCATGGAGGAGCACAACTGGAAGCTCTACCGGAAATATCAGGTAATCGCCCAGAAGGAAGTCCGTTTCGAGACCTTCTGGACCGACGATGCTGAGATTTTGATCGTCGCCTACGGAACGGCGGCCAGAATTGCCAAGGGGGCAATCAAACGCAGCCGGGAGCTGGGAATCCCCGCCGGGCTGATCCGTCCGATTACGCTCTGGCCGTTTCCCATGGAGGTCATCCGTTCCTTTGCCGAGCGCGTGGAAAATTTCCTCGTTTTCGAGATGAACACGGGACAGATGGTGGAAGACGTGCAATTGGCCCTGGGGAACATCGGCAAGGTTCAGTTTTATGGAAGGCCGGGGGGTGTTATCCCGACGCCTGCGGAACTTGCCAAGGTAATAGCTTATCAGGCCCGGAAGAAATGACATGAAGAAAGTATTTTCCCGTCCCAAATCACTGAAAACTACAGCCTTTCATTATTGCGGCTGCTGCGGACACAGTATTGCCCACCGTCTTATTGCCGAGTCTATTGATGAACTGGACATCCAGGGCCGTATTATCGGCGTGCCACCGGCAGGTTGTGCGGTTATTTCCCACAATTATTTTGACATCGATATGCTGGAATCCCCCCATGGCCGCGGTTGCGCCGTAGCTACGGGCATCAAGCGCATCCTTCCCGACCGAGTGGTCTTTTCCTATAAGGGAGACGGCGATCTGGTGGCCATCGGCACGGCGGAAACCTTTCACGCCGCCAACCGGGGAGAAAACATCACGGTTATCTTTATCAACAATGCCGTTTACGGAATGACGGGCGGATAGATGGCCCCGACAACCTTACTGGGACAGGCGTCCACCACCACGCCGCCGGGGCGGGCGGCCCTCCTCGACGGACACCCCGTTCACTTCAGCGAGATTCTCGGCCAACTCCCGGGGACCATGTACATCGAACGCTGCGCCGTCAATACCCCTGCCAACATCATGAAGGCAAAAAAGGCGGTTAAGAAGGCCTTTCAGTATCAGCTGGACAATGTCGGTTTTTCCCTTATTGAGATTCTGTCCCAATGCCCGACAAACTGGAAGATGTCTCCCGTTGAGGCCTGCCGATGGGTGAATGAAGTGATGGCAAAAGAATATCCTTTGGGAATAATAAAGGACAGCAAACGGTAAGGTTCAGAAAGATATGATCAGAAGGACCATATTTGCCGGCTTCGGCGGTCAGGGTGTGCTGATGATGGGCTATATCTATGCCCACGCCGTGATGAACGAAGGCTATCATGTCACCTATCTGCCTTCCTATGGCGTCGAGGTCCGGGGAGGAACGGCCAATTGCACCGTCGCCGTGTCGGACGAAGAGATCGCTTCGCCCATCGCCTCCGAACCTGACTATCTGGTAGTCATGAATAAGCCGTCCCTGTAGACCTATCAGAACCGCGTCGCCCCCCAGGGGAGCATCTTTATGAACTCTTCCATAATAGATACGAGGCCGACGCGCAAAGACCTCGACATCCATGACGTCCCCGCGGGGGATATGGCCGGCCAATTAGGCAATCCCCGGGTGCAGAATACTATTATGTTGGGATCCTTCATCAAAAAAACCGGTCTTATCTCCCCCGAATCCTTCCTGAAGGGCTTGAAGCAGATCCTCGGGGAAAAGAAGAGGTCCGCTATGGAAATCAACCGCAAGGCATTTGCGGCCGGATACGAGCTGCAAATCTGAGCATATGGGAACTTTCAATACCATGGCCATCAAACAGGTATCAGTACAACTGGACAACGTCCTCGGCGCCCTGACAAGACTTGTTGATATCCTCGACAAGGAAGACATCAAGGTAAAGGCCATGTCGGCGGCCAGCACGGAAGAGCACTTTACGTTGCGCTTGGTCGTCAACGATCCGCAAAAGGCCGTCACCACCCTGGAGAGCTTTAATTTCAGGATTGAAGTCGCCCCGGTCATCGCCGTCGAAGTGCCCTGTCATCCCGGGGGCATGAATGCCATTGTCAAGCCCCTGTCCGAAGGGGAGGTCAACATCCACTACATCTATACGACTATTGAAAGAATCGGAAAAGAAACCATCCTCATCATCGGTTGCGACAGCATCGAGAGCGCGGTTGAAATCCTGAGCCAGCACTGGGTTAACTTCATCGGCGACGAGATATATTCTCTCTAAATATTAAAGATCATACCTCAGAAAACGAACTTATCTTCTCCCTACCTCCTTATGAGTATTTTTAGCGTCTCCGTGGAAAAAGAGAATCTCCTGCAGGAAAGAATTACACAGCTTGGCGTCTCGGAAGACGACCTGCGGGAAACCTTCGTCCGGTCCTCCGGTCCCGGGGGGCAAAAGGTCAATAAAACCTCATCATGTGTTCAGTTGGTCCATGTGCCTACGGGCCTGTCCGTCAAATGTCAACAGGAAAGATCCCAGCTCCTTAATCGATTCTTGGCCCGGCGTCTCCTGCTGGATCGTATCGAACGCCTGCAAAGGGGGCTGGTGGAAGCTGAAAGGATGCGCCAGGAAAGAATTCGGCGCCAAAAACGGAAGCGATCAAAACGGGCGAAAGAAAAGATCTTGCATGACAAGCATCACCAGGCGGAAAAGAAGGTCCGCCGCGCCCGGCCCCCTATTGCTGACGGGATCTGAATCATGATTCCGTTTCTAAATCAAAGCGCTATCTTCGTTGGCTTCGTCGTCGGCTCCGCAACGCATTTTCATATACGCCTGCGAAAGCCTCTTCCTTGCCGCCTCGATTTCATCTCTGATTTAGAAACGGAATAAGTGGTTCAGGACATTTGTAGATTTTGGATTCCCAACAATGCCACTATGAAAAGAAAAGGGAAAAGGAGTCTGTTTTTAGTGCCCCTTTTCCCTTTTCAATAATTACAGGAATATGTATGTTCTAAATATCAGCCGATGCCTGCATACTTAAGCAGCGGGTTGGCATACAGGATGACGAGCGAAACAACCAGCGCGTAAATAGCGACTGACTCTGTCATGGCCATACCGACCATCATGGTAAGCATAATTTTACCCTGGGCTTCCGGGTTTCTACCCACGGCATTGTTCGCCCCGCTTGTCGCCTGACCAAGACCGAGACCGGCGCCCACAGCTCCGACTCCCATGGCCAATCCGGCCGCGATAACACTGCAACCGAGAATGATCGCTTTGGTGTAATCAACGGCACCAGCCGGAGCAGCCGCTTCAGCAGCCAACACCAGGGGAGCAATTACCAGTACCAGCACCATACCCAAAATGCCTCTTACCAAACTTTTCTTCATTTTTTTTTTGCTTTCCTCCTTTTGCTTGAATTTTTTTAATGCTGACCAAAACTGATTCCGTCGCTTCATATTTCTGCCTGACCATCACCTCCTTATCATCCCAGACTTTATTGGCTATTTTTTTGTCTTCGTAATAAGAAAACATACCCAATTATGCTTTCACGCATATAAAAGTGGGAACAAATTGTCAAGAATTTTTTTATCCCCATCACCGTCTGAATTGTCATGCGGATTCATATCCCGGCTGTTTTGTCCGGATGCAGTCGGAGGAATGGATCCCCCGGTTACCGTTCCATAGGCCAGTATCGCCATGTCTCATGGGCGCTTATGCCCATTTTGCGTCAATTCCTTTTGTATTCACCTTGAAATATGATATAGGTGACGATAATGATAAGATGACGTTTTGATCGTCGAGTGGGAGGCCCATGATTTCAGACAAGGAAAAGCAGATTGCCCGACGCCTTCAGAAGGATATTTCCGTCGTAAGCCGTCCGTTTCAGGACATCGCAGCTGTCACCGGTTCAACGGAAGAGGAGGTCCTGCAAACCATCCGTGCTTTCTTGAGTCGCCGGTGGATGCGGAAATTCAGCGCCATCGTCCGGCACCAGAAGATAGGCTTCACCAGCAACGCCATGGTTGTGTGGGCGGTCCCGGAAGAGCGAGTGGAGGAAGTCGGAAAGGCTATGGCGTCGCTCCGAGAAATTACCCATTGTTATGAAAGGGAGCCTCCCTTTCTTGAAAAGTATAATCTATTCTGCATGGTCCATCTGAAAGACACCGATCCGGAGCCATTTATCCAAAGTATCGCAGCCAGACTTGGCATCCCGGACTATCAGATCCTGTTAAGCTTAGAAGAACTAAAAAAGAGTTCTATGGAGTATTTCACATGAACGAAACGTCGAGTCAGCTATTCGAGGAAGCGAAGAAAATTATCCCCGGTGGTGTTAACAGTCCCGTCCGCGCCTTCAAAGCGGTGGGAGGAGAGCCGGTATTCATACGTGAAGCCCATGGCACCCGGATCACCGATATGGACGGCCGGGAATATGTCGACTATGTCATGTCCTGGGGCCCCCTGATTCTGGGCCATGCCCATCCGGCGGTTGTCGAGGCCATTAAAGAACAAGCAGGGAAAGGAACAAGCTATGGCGCTCCCACGTCCTTGGAAGTCGGTCTTGCCCAACTGATTATCGAGGCCTTTCCTTCCCTGGACATGGTGCGCATGATGAGCTCGGGGACGGAAGCGGTAATGACGGCCATCCGCCTCGCCCGGGCCTTTACGGGCCGGGAAAAAATCGTCAAATTTGAAGGCTGTTATCACGGACACGCCGATTCCCTGCTTGTCAAAGCCGGGTCCGGCGTTGCCACCTTGGGAATTCCCGGCAGCCCGGGCATCCCGAAACACCTCGCAGAGCTGACCATCACCGTCCCCTTCAACGATGAGGCATCCATAACGGGGATCTTTGCAGAACACGGCCGGGAAATAGCCGCGGTAATTGTGGAACCGGCGGCCGGCAATATGGGCGTCGTAACTCCCAACCCAGGATTTCTTGAAATGTTGCGGGCGCTTACCAAGTCCCATGATAGTCTCCTTATTTTCGATGAGGTCATTACGGGGTTCCGTTTGACCTGGGGGGGCTACCAGGGAATCGCCGGCATCTATCCGGACTTGACTTGTCTGGGAAAGATAATTGGCGGCGGCCTTCCCGTAGGGGCAGTCGGAGGCAAGCGGATCATCATGGAGCAATTGGCCCCCCTCGGTCCGGTTTATCAGGCGGGAACCCTATCGGGAAACCCCCTGGCCATGACCGGCGGAATTACCACCCTGGCCCTCTTGCAGCACAGCATGGATTACTACGAAGCAATGGATCGCCTTGCCTTCAGTTTGTGTGAAGAGATGAAACTCTTATTTGCCCGTAAGGGGCTTCCCATAACCATCAATAGACTGGGTTCCATGTTTACCGTATTTTTTACCCCTGAACCCGTCAATGACTTTACCTCGGCAAGCCGTGCAGACACGAAAATGTTTGCCCGCTTCTTTCGAGGAATGCTGAAAAACGGCATCAGCCTGCCCCCATCCCAGTTTGAGGCATGGTTCCTTTCTCTGGCCCATAATCACGATGACATGGAAAAGACCCTGGCCGCCTGCTCCGCAACCCTCGCCAGTCTGTAGGGAAAAGATTTATCATGACCACAAGACCGAAACTTGAAAATTTTATCGCCCATGGGGAGAAAATCGCCGTAGTCGGGTTAGGCTACGTCGACCTGCCCCTGGCGGTCCATCTTTCCCATCATTTTTCCGTCATCGGGTTCGATGTCAAAGACTCCCGGATCAAGGAACTGCGACAAGGATTTGATAATACACTGGAAATATCCATTGAACAGCTTAAGACCGCAGCGGTGACCTTCACAAACGATCCCTACCGTCTCGCCGAATGCCGGCTGGTCATCGTGGCGGTTCCCACTCCCATCGACGGTTCCCGGATTCCCGATCTCAGCGCCATTCGCGGGGCCTCAACCCTGGTCGGTAAACATCTGCTCCCCGGTTCCTCCGTGGTCTATGAATCAACCGTTTATCCGGGCGTGACGGAAGAGATCTGCGTCCCCATCCTGGCGGCGGAATCGGGATTAATTTTTGGCCGGGGTTTTTTCGCGGGCTATTCACCGGAACGGATCAACCCCGGTGACAAGGTCCACACCTTGGAGAGCATCGCTAAAATCGTCTCCGGTTCCGACGGAGAAACAGTTGAACTTCTCAAGGGAATCTATGGAAAAGTCGTCAAGGCGGGCATCTATGAAGCCTCCTCCATCAAGGTGGCGGAAGCAGCCAGGGTCATTGAAAATACGCAGCGGGACATCAACATTGCCCTCATGAATGAGCTTTCCATCATTTTTCAGCGCCTGGAGATAGACACCCTCGAAGTCTTGGAAGCGGCAGGAACGAAGTGGAATTTTCTCCCCTTCCGTCCGGGTCTGGTCGGAGGCCATTGCATCGGCGTCGATCCCTACTATCTAACTTACAAGGCCGAAAGCCTGGGTTATCATCCGGAAATGATCCTGGCCGGACGCCGGATTAATGACGGCATGGGAAAATATATCGCCGAACGAACGGTCAAGATGCTCATCGCTGCCGACAATCCCGTGCGCAAGGCCCGCGTAGCCGTCCTCGGCCTGACCTTCAAGGAAAACATCCCCGACATCCGTAACACCCGGGTAGTTGATATCATTACGGAACTTGTTGGTTATGGCGTTGAAGTCCTCGTCCACGACCCCCTGGCAATCCCCGCAGAGGTTCACGACCATTATAGCATTAACCTGACGCCGCTTAGAGATATTGCCAACATGGACGCCGTTATCGTTGCTGTGGCCCACGACGAATACCTAAGGCTGGGCGTTGAGAAAATCGCGGGACTTTGCCAGACGATGCCGCCGGTTATCATCGACATCAAGGGCCTCTTCAAAGGCCGGATCATGGGAAACCGGTACATGGAAGAGCAGCACATCCAATACTGGAGCCTGTAAGATATGGCCGAAATCCTCGTCACCGGCACTGCCGGATTTATCGGTTACCATCTCTCCCACAGGCTGCTGGCGGCGGGCAGAACCGTTGTCGGCATTGACAACCTCAATCCCTACTATGACATCCGCCTGAAAGAAGGCCGCTTACGGATCCTCCAGGAAAATAATGACGCGTTCCGCTTTATCCATCTCGATATCGCCGACCAAGAGGCGCTTTTATCCTTGTTCACCCGGGAAAAGCCCCGCCTGGTGGTTCACTTGGCCGCCCAGGCCGGCGTCCGCTATTCCCTGACCAATCCCTATGCCTATCTGGACAGCAACCTGAAGGGATTCCTCAACATCCTCGAAGGATGCCGGGCGATGAAGACAGACCATCTTGTTTTTGCCTCCTCAAGTTCCGTATACGGGGCAAACACCAAGATGCCCTTCTCCATCCATGACAACGTCGATCACCCCGTCAGCCTCTACGCCGCAACCAAAAAGGCCAATGAACTGATGGCCCATGCCTATGCGGCCCTTTATAAAATACCCTGCACGGGACTGCGTTTTTTCACCGTATACGGCCCCTGGGGCCGGCCGGATATGGCGCTGTTTCTTTTCACCCGGGCCATCCTTGCCGGGGAGTCCATCGATGTCTATAACGAAGGCCGGATGCAGCGCGATTTCACCTATATCGACGACATCGTCGAAGGCATCGTACGGGTCATGGAGAGGACACCCGCTCCCGATCCCGCCTGGGATGGCAATCATCCCGATCCGGCGACGAGTTTCGCCCCTTATAAGATCTACAATATCGGGAACAACCAGCCCGTCGCCCTCCTTGATTTTATTACCACTCTGGAGAAAATCCTGGGGAAAAAGGCAAAGTTGAATCTCCTTCCCATGCAGCCCGGCGATGTCCCGGCAACCTGCGCCGATGTTGACGATCTCATGGCCGACGTGGGATTCAAGCCTGCTACTTCCATCGGAGAAGGGATACGACGGTTTGTTGATTGGTATAGGAATTACTACCAATTCTAATAATTTTGTTACATAAGATCAAAAAACATACAGAGGAGGCAAAACCCTTTTATGAAAAAGGCATTCATTACGGGTATTACGGGACAGGACGGATCATATTTAGCCGAGTTTCTCCTTGCCAAGGGTTACGAGATCCACGGCCTTATCCGCCGGGCCAGCACTTTCAATACGGACCGCATTGATCATCTCTACCAGGACTTTCACGATCCCGATGCCAGGGTCTATCTCCATTACGGCGACTTGTCCGTCTCGGGGCAGTTAACGGACCTCATCAACGACATCAAACCCGATGAAATCTACCACCTAGGCGCTCAGAGTCATGTCCGGGTAAGCTTCGACATGGCGGAGTATACGGGAGATGTGACCGGCCTCGGAACCCTGCGGCTCCTCGAAGCCATCCGCAAGTCCGGTGTCAAGGCCCGTTTCTACCAGGCCTCATCCAGTGAAATGTTCGGGGCCGCCCCGCCGCCCCAGAATGAGGCAACCCTTTTTCAGCCCCAGAGCCCCTACGCCGCCGCCAAGGTTTATGCCTATTATATCGTAAGGAACTACCGCGACGCATACGGGATATTTGCCGCCAACGGCATCCTTTTCAATCACGAATCACCCCGGCGGGGAGAAACATTTGTCACAAGGAAGATCACCCGGGCGGCGGCCCGGATCAAGCTCGGTCTCCAGGACAAGCTCTTTCTGGGAAACCTGGAAGCCAAGCGGGATTGGGGTTTTGCGGGGGACTATGTGGAGGCAATGTGGCTGATGCTCCAACAGGAGCGACCCGATGATTTTGTCATCGCTACGGGAGAGACCCACTCCGTCCGTGAATTTGCCCAGCATGTTTTCCGGAAACTGGATCTGGACTATGAAAAACATGTACTTATAGACAAGCGTTATTTCCGTCTCACCGAAGTCGACGTCCTGCTCGGGGATGCCTCAAAGGCAAACAAGCAACTCGGCTGGCGACCCCGGATCGGGTTTGAGGGGCTTATCGACATGATGGTCGCCGCCGACATGGAAAGCGCCGAGAAGGAAAAGACCCTCTGCAACGCCGGCTATGTAACGGGAAATCATCACATGCTATGAGGCAATCATGAAAAACAAACGCATTACCATTACGGGCGGCAAGGGCTTTCTTGGCAAGCACCTCATCAAGGCCTTCCAGAATCATGGTCATGATAACATCGCCGTCGCCGACCTGCCCGATTATAATCTGATCGACCTGCACGACATCCGGCGCCTCTACGCAGAGACAAAACCGGATATCGTTGTCCATTTGGCTGCCAAAGTGGGAGGAATCGGTTTCAATCGGGAGAATCCCGGGGCTCTTTTCTATGATAACATCATGATGGGAGTCCAGCTTATCCATGAGGGGTATCTCCACCGGATCGACAAATTTGTGGCCTTGGGAACAATCTGCGCCTATCCGAAATTCACCCCCGTACCTTTCAAAGAAGATGATCTCTGGAACGGCTATCCCGAAGAAACCAACGCCCCCTATGGTCTGGCCAAAAAGATGATGCTCGTTCAGTCCCAGGCCTATCGCCAGCAGTACGGGTTCAACTCCATATTTCTCCTGCCCGTCAACCTCTACGGACCGGGGGACAACTTCGATCCCCGGTCTTCCCACGTCATCCCGGCCTTGATCAAGAAGTGCGTCGATGCAATGATCCGTGGCGAAAAGGAAATTATCGTCTGGGGAAGCGGACAGGCCACCCGGGAGTTCTTTTATGTTGAAGACGCGGCGGAAGCCATCGTTCTGGCCACGGAACGATACAACAAGTCCGACCCGGTCAACATCGGCGCCGGTTTTGAAATATCAATTCGTGATCTTGTGGAACTTATTGCAGAACTGACCGGCTTTCCGGGTGGCATCGTCTGGGATTCCACGCAGCCGGACGGTCAGCCGCGCCGTATGCTTGATACCTCCAAGGCCCTCACGGAGATCGGTTTCCGGGCCGCAACGGACTTCCGCGCGGGCCTGCGGAAGACCATCTCCTGGTACGAAGCAGAGGGAAGCGGGGGCAGCTAGGAGCGACCGCGCCGTTATCAATAAATCCCCCGAAATTACGAAGAGATAGATAATGAACAGTTCATGCCATTTTTTGTTGACTTCGCTGCCCGTCCGTGATAGGAAGCGGCGCGCCAATGGATAAGGAAGATAGGAAAGCATGCGTTCAGATGGCGTACGCCAGCAGTATCGGCTTCGCCTTTGTCCTGTTGATCTTTGGGGGGCTCTTTGTCGGCAATTGGCTGGACAAGAAGATGGGCACTTCCCTCTTCTTTACGGTCCTGTTTTTCATCATGGGAGTCTTTGGCGGCTTCAGAAATTTGTATGTCCTGATCAGCAAATCTTTTCAGGACGATAAAACGATTATCAAGAGTGTAAAAAGTGAACCACACCGGAAAAGACCCGCTCCAGCAAAGGCTTGAAATCGTTAACTGGGTCATCCTTGGCGCCTTTCTCCTTGGCAGCACATTGCTGCTTTCCTCAAAATTCACTCTCGGCGTCCTGATTGGCGGTCTAATCAGCATCGTCAATTATCATTGGCTCTACCGGGATGTCAGAAAGGTCTTTCAACGCCTGAACGATCGGGCAAAGTCGCGGATCATGTTCAGGTATTACATTCGCTTCGGCGTCACGGCCGTTGCCCTGTTCTTTATCGTCTCGAGTCAGATCGTGGATGTAATCGGCCTTTTGGTCGGCCTCTCCACGGTGATTATTAATATTGTTTTGACTGCCGTTGCGGCATTAACAAAAAAAAATTGCGTTGAGGAGGTCAATTAAAAGATGCACACCCTGTCTTTCCTGCAGTTAATCTTTCCCGGTATTCCAACTTACATTAGCGCTACGTGGTTTGTAATGGCTCTGCTGGCCCTTTTTTCGTTCCTCGCCACGCGCCGGTTACAACTGACTCCGGGTGGGTTTCAGAACACCATGGAAGTTTTTGTCAGTGCCATTCAGAAACTGTTGATTGATACCATGGGTACGCATGGGATGCGTTTTTTCCCACTCATCGCCACCCTGGGTTTTTTCATCCTGACCTCGAACCTGATCGGCCTGATTCCCGGGATGGACTCTCCCACCGCCAATCTGAACACAACCGTCGCCATGGCCCTCGTCGTCTTTTTCCTAACCCACATCGTGGGCGTTAAGACTCAGGGGATGAAGTATTTCAAGCAGTTTCTGGGACCAATCTGGTGGCTGACGCCCCTGATGCTTCCAATTGAAATCGTTAGCCACATTTCCCGTCCCGTATCCCTGTCGATGCGTCTCTTTGGAAATATCGAGGGCGGCCACATCGTCCTCTTCGTTCTGTTCATTCTCGTTCCCCTCCTGGTGCCGCTGCCCATCCTCGTGCTCAAGCTCCTGATCTCTTTCATCCAGACCCTCGTCTTCATGCTCCTGTCCATGATGTACATTGCCGGGGCTATGGAAGAACACCACTAAACAAACATACGCATGAAGCTAAAGAGGGGGTCCCGTCAAGGAACCCCTCTTTAGCTTCATCATCATCGGCGCGGCAAATCTCCGCCATGCCCTGGTTGGTATCCGCACTTGCCGGCAAGGACCCATTCATGGCCATCTTACTTATTGCTTCTTGACCTCCTCTTAGAAGGTGTCCCGGGAGATTTCCTTGATCTCCGAGTTCTGAATGGTGACTATCGCCCCGGTCTTGGCGTCTTTAAATGACAGCCCCCCCCATCTTGGTTTTTTCAAAATCTTTCGAATAGTAGACGTTTTTCGATGCCGGTTCAGTGATCTTATAATAGGAACCACAACCGGCTATGGCCAGCAGCATGGAGCATGAAACCACTAAAGAGGCCAATCTGATCATAATAATAAAGCTCCTTTCCAAAGAAAACGATGATTACGTTTATTAAGGTTTTAAAAGCCTACTGTTAACGCTACATAGGGTCCGCTGAACGTGGCATCCATGTAGTAGTCATTCCTATCCACCTTCAATCCTACATATTTGTAGCCGCCGTGGATATCAACAAATGGAAAAGGGGTCACGGAAAGATCCGCCAAGGCCTCGATGACAAAATTACCCGCATATCCCATCCCCGTAACCTGCGCCCGGGCCTCTAATATATTGGCAATCAGACCTATATGGGCTCCTAATCCCACCATCGGAATCGGGGCGCTGAAGCTCTGCTTGACATCCTGTCCTGCAATTGCCGGTGCCTTGAGCTCCGTAGACCCGGAAACGTATTTAACCTGCACCATGGGACCCACGGAAAAACCTGCCAGAATATTTTTCATATTGATTATATCGTAAAGGTATTTTACATCTATCATATAAAAATCGAGATTATAATTTACCGCCGTATTAGCCGTAAAATTTGTCCCGCCAAAATTAATCGCCGAGGTCAGGGTGGTGTCGCTTGTATACTTCATGGGCGTATACATGGCGCTCAGGTGATGCTTACCGATACCACCATAGATCTCGCCGGACCAGAAATATTGGTTACTGACGCCCAGGGCGTTTTTTACATCAAATTCCGTCCCTTTTATGGATGCCGTATCGACCCGCTGCGTGGCAGAAAAGGCGGGAAACCAGTAATATCCCCTGACGCCCAATTCCAGAGCCTGAGCAAAATTTGCCGTCCCGGCAACGGCAAATAAAATGATTCCAATCAACAACTTCTTATTCATCGTACCCTCCTCGTTATGGATTTTGACATTTTCATCTTCCCGCACCTCCATTTGTCGAATTATGAATAAACATATCCTTTCTTGTCAAGGAGAAAGAACTTCAGAGCGTCTTTTCATAGAGAATTTTCTTTGGTGCCGGATGATAATTATTGTGGATTGTTTTCCTTGCCATATAGCCGTGAATTGCATTACAAGGCAATTACCTTGGGACCCGAGGACCGCCTCACGCCGCCCGGGGTCGCAATAATGATTCATAATAAATATAAAACTGTATCCACCTATCGGGAATTCAATAGACCCTCCCATTTCATTATCGCCGAACCGGGCTTGGAGGAGGCGGCAAGTACTATCGAGGCCTGGATCGCTGGACATAAACAAACTATTTAAAATCATGAATGGCCTGGGAAGCTAAATGAATATTATCTGGGTTGCGTTGATTGCCGTGAGTATTCTCGCCGCTTTCTGGACGGGCGGTCTGGAAGCAGTTACCAAGGCGATGTTTGACGGGGCCAAGACGGCTGTTGAAATATCTCTTTTTCTGCTGGGGATCGTCTCTCTTTGGCTCGGCATCACAAGGATTATCGAAGATTCGGGACTGATCTACCGTATTTCTCATGCGTTCAGGCCCATGATTATCCGTCTCTTCAAAACCATCCCCCCGGACCACCCTGCAATTACCTCTATTACGCTCAACATGCTCGCAAACCTCTTCGGCCTTGGCAATGCAGCAACCCCGCTCGGGATCAAGGCCATGCAGGACCTGCAGACCCTCAACGAAGACAAGGGCTCCCTCACTTTTGAGATGATGCTCTTTATTGTTCTGAATACCGCCAGTATCCAGTTGATTCCCTTTACCGTCGTAGGTATTCTTACCGATTTTGGGTCTGCAAACCCTTCCGCCGTTGTTTTTCCCACAATATGTTCCACCGTGATCTCTGCTTTTATTGCGATTGCGCTGCTCTTCCTTTTCAGGAGGCTAATGAAATGAAAACCGCTGCCTTTATCTCCCAGTTCGCAATTCCTGCTTTCATACTTTTTGCGGTGCTCTACGGCGCCATAAAAAAAGTGCGCGTCTATGACTCATTCGTGGCAGGCGCCGGAGAAGGAATAGAGGTCATTGCTAAAATCTTCCCCTACGTGCTCGCTATTTTTGTCGCCGTTAAGGCCTTTCAGGCATCAGGGGCGTTTGACCTCCTCAAACTGGCCCTGTCCGGATCTTTCACTGCCCTTGAGATCCCCTCTGAGGTGCTGTCCGTGGCATTCATCAAACCTCTTTCCGGAAGTGCATCAACGGCTGTCTTTACGGATATTGTCAGGACTACCGGCCCGGATTCGCTTGCCAGCAGGATTTCAGCAGTGATCATCGGGAGTGCGGAAACTACTTTTTTTGTTCTGGCCGTGTATCTTGGTGCCGTCAATATCCGCAGGACCAAGTATCTGGTGCCGGTGTGCCTAATTGCCGACGGGGTGGGAATTATTCTTGCGATTGCGATTGTAAAATTGATGTTTTGATAAGGAGAAAGGAGTATCCTCATGGGTTTTCGCTGCGGTATTATCGGTCTTCCCAATGTTGGAAAATCAACCATCTTCAACGCCCTTACTGCCGCAGGGGCCGAGGTGGCCAATTATCCCTTCTGCACCATCGATCCGAATATTGGGATGGTTGCCGTTCCGGATCGGCGTCTTGATCAAATCGCCGCAATTATTCATCCCCAGAAAAAGACATATACCACCATGGAATTCCTTGATATTGCAGGGCTTGTTAAAGGAGCGAGCCGGGGAGAGGGGCTGGGAAACAAATTTCTCGGCCACATCAGGGAAGTGGATGCCGTGGTCCATATTGTCAGGTGCTTTGACAACCCCGATGTTGTTCATGTTGACGGCTTGGTCGATCCCGTCCGCGATATTGAGATCATCAATACGGAATTAATGCTTGCCGATATGGAAACTCTGGAGAGACGTCTCTCCGTACTTGATAAGAAGTTCAAGGTTGGCGATAAATGCGCGGCTCATGACATGGAATCGATACATACTCTTCAGGACGCCCTCGGACGGGGGATTCCCTGTCGCAACCTTTCTCTTAACGAGGGAAAATCGACGGTGTTGAAGGATCTTCACTTATTGACTGCCAAGAAGGTCCTTTACGTGGCCAATGTTAGCGAGGCGGTTCTGAAAGGCGAGCATTTTTATATACAAGCGGTTAAGGATATTGCCGACAAAGAAGGATCAGCGGTCATTACAATCTGCGGTGATCTCGAAGCGGAGATGACGGAATTGGCGCTAGAGGAACGGACAGCTTTTCTTGCCGATCTGGGCCTTCATGAATCGGGCTTGGAGAAGCTAATCAGTGAAGGTTACAAACTTCTCGGGTTAATTACTTTTTACACCACTGTCGGGCCGGAGTTGCGGGCCTGGACAATTCCCCGGGGAACACGCGCACCGATGGCCGCAGGCAAGATTCACACCGATATGGAGCGGGGCTTCATCAGGGCTGAAATCCTGCATTACGCCGATTTCCTTGCCGTAGATGGCATTATCCAGGCCAGAGAAAGAGGCTTGATACGCTCAGAAGGGAAGGATTATCAGCTCAGGGATGGGGATATTGTGCTCTTCAGATTTAACGTATAAAAAAAGGCGGATGGAAAAGGAGGGACTTAAACCATCCGCCTGTATATAAACTGAAAGGGGTTGCTCATAATGTTCCCTTTCAGATCGCCCATTAAAGGGGGCCGGCGGGTGGAAAGGAGGGACCAAAACCACCCACCGACACTAAAAATTCTTTTCTTTACCGCACCGCAGGATTACTCAGGTAGAAAGAAGGTAGCGCTTTTGTCTGCTGCCACCTCTTTGTTTTTTTGATCACCTTTTCATCCATGGTTAACTTTTGATCAACCTTACCGCTATTTTCATTACTTACTGAAAGAAAAAAATCATACACTTTCTGCCTGTCAAGCCTGATATCTTCGACGCCCTCTTTTCCACCTGAGTCCTGCTGGGTACGTCTTTTTTCCTCTTCGTTCATCGCTGGGATCTATGTTTCATTTCCGCATTTACTTAAGCAAGTTCAATGCCATGTCGAAGGGATGAAGACAAATATATCGTCGAAAAATGTTTAGGAAGGGTAACTAACATGTTTTTATATAACTTATGTATCAATTAATTAGCATAGATACCCTTATGTGCAGTTCTCACCCAAGTTTAATATGGTGATTATTCCCTCGCCGGAGAATCATTAACGGGGGCTAGCGTGCGCATGCCGAGCACCCGTCATTCATGGAACCGCAGGAGTAGTCTGATAAAGGCCTTTCAGGGAAAATAGTGCGCATTACGCCCGGCCTGTGCATTATGCGCACACAGCAAGACTTCAGGACGGCTTTTGAGTCAGAGTATCAAACTTCTTCTGTTCTCTAATAAACTTATACCTCGAAATACCAAGTTTTTTTGCTGCTTCCGACTTGTTTCCCCCCGACTTGATCAGGGTGTTTTTCAATATTTTTGCTTTGACATCTTTGACTATTTTTTCGGTTACCACATCATAATTGATCCCATCCAAGGGCAACTGTTGCAGGAAAGGTTCGATTTTAATTTCAACGCCTTTCTGGTCCAGGGACTTTAACTCAGCGGGCATATTATAAGGGTTGATGACTGTTCCCAGGCTCTTTAGAATCATTATCCTTTCGATGATGTTTTTTAATTCTCTAACATTTCCCGGCCACGGATAAGTCTGCAGGATTATTTCGGCGTCTCTGCTGAATCCCTTGACCCGTTTGCTGAATTTCTTATTGAATTCCTGTACGAAGTACCGCGCCAGCATAATTACATCATCTGAGCGTTCCCGGACGCACATCGTTGGGTATATTTTCATTCCCTCCGAGGCGCCGGATATGGCGGTCCTCAAGCATCCGCAGAAACTTTGCCTGCAGCTGGACCGGCATTTCCCATATTTCATCAAGTAATATTGTTCCCCCGTTGCAATATTCGAGGAGCCCGATTTTTCTTTTTCTTGCATCCGTAAAGGCGCCGGCCTCATAGCCGAAGAGTTCACTCTCCAGAAGCGTGGGAGGTATGGCTGCACAGTTGACGTCCAGGAAAGGTTTCAGATTCCGGTGCGAATGACGGTGAATGGCCCGGGCAATGAGTTTCTTGCCCGTTCCGCTTTCTCCC
>DYRD01000283.1 GCA_020718905.1 Syntrophus aciditrophicus
TTGCCGGGGCAGGCGAGGGAGACACCCTGATAACAGCAACCCTCAAACGGTCGCGGGTCGATGAGGTCAGGTCAAAACTGCCTGCACTCAAGCATGTCCGTGCCGGTCTGTTCTTTAGTGACTTAGTCCTCAACTCCTGCATAAAAAAACAAGAAATTGATCGGAGATAGCAGAAAATGTTAACTAAATGAATGATTTGGAGAAGAGTGGCTGGACGCATCCGGCCTTCTTAAACCCCATCCCCACCTCGCCCCTTGAAGGTGAGGGAGTTTTTGGATGGCGGACGGCCATTTGAGAAAATGGGTTGCGGGCGTCAGCCCGCGTTAGATAAAATAACACGTTGACCTTCAGCGGGAAATATGTATAAAACTCCGGGAAATAGAATGACTTGGCGTAAGTGTAAACTGGATGAGGGAGGCGCTGATGGAGTGTCCTTTTTGTAAAGGCTGTTTTGAAGTATCTGTGAAAGAGCAGAAATTCTGCCTCCTCTGCGGAACAGGATTTTCACCCGAATTTGTTGAAGAGCTTCGCAATATCGTTCCCCCTGCCATGAACGGTTTCAAGGCGCCCCCGAATTTCAGTACCGCAAAGCTGACTCCGCCTTCTCAGGGAAGCTCCACCCCGTACTTCTCCCCGTCCTTCGACACCGATGATTTCCTGGCCGACAAGACCGTTCCGCCCGTGTCGGCCGAAGACGAATGCACAACACTGCTGCACAGGATTTTTTCGTGCGGTCGCTTCTCGCCGGAGGAGAGGCTGGCACTGGCCCGACGAAAGTGGAGCCTCGGGATTCAACCACGGGATGCCATCGACATCCAGAAGTCCGTTGCCCGGAAGCTGGACTTTCGCCTGACCAACATCTCCGGTTCATCGGAATTTCTTTGTTTTCAGGAGGAACGGACATTAGACGATCTGGATGGAACAGGCAAGATGGCAGCGTCCGGGCAAGACGCCCTGGACGGAAAGGGCGCTCTCGTCGGCAGAGGCGTGGAATCCACCGGCTCAACATGGGGGGCTTCCTTTCCCAGCCGGCATAAAATCATCGCCGAGGCCAAGACCGGCGGGATGGGGGTGGTTTACAAAGGGAATAAGGAATAAGGGGACAGGCTGCTATTTGGGGACGAACCCGGGCTGTATAAAGGGACAGGTTAAGTATTCGTCACGCCTCGAACACCGCCGTTGCCCCCGCAGGGCGGCAACGGTCGGTCGGCGGCAAAAAAGGGGGGGGTCATGTTCCGGATTTTAACGATGCCATTCGATTCGGTCATCAAAGGTTTTGACGACGAGCTGCTCCGCTTTGTCCGCTCTTTGCCTCCGCAGGAAAGGCAACGGTCAGGCAGATGCCGGATGCAGAAAGATGCCTTCGTGAATCGTCC
>DYRD01000284.1 GCA_020718905.1 Syntrophus aciditrophicus
TTTCTTGATCTCACCACCATTTATCCTTATTGTGCTTTCACACTCAGATATCACCCAGAGGCCAAACCCTTCATACGCAACACTGCCATGCCCAATCTTATCTTGACCATTATTGCTGAATCATGGGCGCTCCTGCTTGATGCCTCGGTGTATATTCTCTTTGGCATTCTCCTGTCTGGAATCCTCAAGGCCTTTCTCAATCCAAACGCCGTGGCCCGACATCTCGGAACGGGACGATTCAGTTCGGTGATCAAGGCCGCGCTTTTTGGTATTCCTCTGCCTCTCTGCTCCTGCGGCGTTCTGCCGGCGGCGGCCTCATTGCAGAAACAGGGGGCCAACAAGGGGGCAACAACGGCCTTTCTCATCTCCACCCCGGAATCAGGTGTGGATTCGATTACCATCAGCTATGCCCTGCTCGACCCGATCATGACCATAAGCAGACCTGTGGCGGCCTTTGTCACCGCCATCATCGCCGGCTTTATCGAAAATCTCCTCACTCCCCCTGCTCCCGCTGCTGCCCACAACAAAAATGAAGGAAAGGAGGAGACACGAATCAGCGCCGAGACCAGCGCCGCCAGCGATCAGGGGATAGGGCCCCGAATCATCGCCGGTTTCAAATATGCCCTGGTTGAGGTCTGGGGAGACATTGCGGTCTGGTTTTTTGGCGGGCTTATTATTGCCGGTGGCATTATGGCGCTGGTTCCCGATGCCCTTCTGCTAACGAGGCTGGATGGGGGCTTTTCCTCCATGCTGGTGATGCTGGCAGTCGGCATTCCCCTTTACATTTGTGCCACCGCCTCGACCCCGATCGCGGCGGCCCTGATCCTGAAAGGGGTCAGTCCAGGCGCCGCGCTGGTTTTCTTGCTTGCGGGGCCGGCCACCAATATTACAACCATTTCCGTACTGACCAGAATTTTGGGCAAGAAAAGCACAATTCGCTATCTTGTTACCCTCTCACTCTGCGCCATCCTCTTCGGGCTTGCCGTTGACCAGCTCTATCAACTCCTGGGGATCTCACCGCAAGCCGTCATCGGTGAAGCAGCCGAGCTTGTTCCTTATGAGTTGCGGCTCAGCGGGGCCTTACTGCTCATTATCCTTTCCATTCGTCCCTTCACGCAGTGGATACAGAGAAAAAGAGGGGGGCCCAAGCAGGCGCTGACCTTCCACTGCGGATTTCCTGATATCCCCTCATCATTGACCAGGCAGAAGGGGCCAGCCACAACCAAGCCATCGGCCAGTTGAGCGTAGCCAGCCAGGGGCGCCCATGATTGCTCGTGGAAAAACAAAGCCTTAAAAAGGCGGGGCAATCGTCACCAAAAGGCGCATATCGGAATCCGCTTTGACCCCATGCGGCTCATCAATGTCACTCACC